>NZ_JBFAKW010000058.1:0-58789 GCF_040655955.1 Streptomyces sp. NPDC050263
GCCAACGGCTCCAACGAGGTCCTCCAGCAGCTGCTGCAGACCTTCGGCGGACCGGGCCGCCGCGCGATCGGTAGTGATAGGCGTGGACGACCGCGTGGCCCTTTCCGCGGCCGATCATCCACTTGTTGACCGGTGTGGTGATCAGGAAGGCGACCGCGAAGCCGCCGAGCAGGGCGGACCAGAACAGCCCGTCGGAGAGATGGGCGTCCATCGCTCCCGGGACAAGGGCGATGATCCCGTTGTCGACCAACTCCATCACGGCGATGGAGACCGTGTCGGCGGCGAGTGCGACCTTGATCGCGGTCTTGAGGTCCAGGCCGGCCCGGCGGACCGCGAACAGTGTGAAGGAGTAACCGAAGACGAACGCGAGCGCGATCGCCAGGACCATGGTGGGCACGTTGCCCCACATGAGGGCGGTGCCGATGACCATGCCGAGGATCTCGCCGACGGCGCATCCGGTGAGGCAGTGCAGGGTCGCCTTGACCGCCGTTCCCCAGGAGGCTCCAGCGTGCGTGTCGTGGCCTGCGTGGCCGTGGTGACCCTCGTGGGTGGCGTGGTCGTGCACGGTGCCGGCGTGGTGAGCGCTGTGGTCCATGGCCTTCCCCATTCCCGTCGAGTGTGGCCCGCTCCCCGAGCCCCACAGTCGTAACTGTATACCCCCTGGGGGTATTCCCCAAGGGGCTTCCTCTTGAGGATGTCTGCCGCGAACCCTGGGCGGCGGTGTCGCGGAGAGTGGAAACCGGCCGGTCGACTCCCGCTGCCCGCATGCACGCACACGCCTCAGTGCACGTGCGGCCCGCCGCTCATTTGCGGTTGGCAGGTGTTGACGACCCCGGATACGAGGCCGGCCTCGTGGTGGTCCACCATGCCCAGCGCGAGTTCCACGGTCCGGGGCGGGACTGCTGGATCCCGTCCCGGACCGGGGGCCCGAGGGCTCAGGCCCCGTAGGCCACGAGCGCCATCATCCCGGCCTCGCCGTGGTAGGCGTTGTGGCAATGCAGCATCCACTGGCCGGGGTTGTCCGCGTCGAAGACGACGGACACCTTCTTCTTGGGGAGCACGAGGGTGGTGTCCTTGCGGGGGCCGGTGCTGCCGACCTGGTAGGTGTGGCCGTGCAGGTGCATCGGGTGCCACATGTCGCTGCTGTTGACGAAGTCGAGGCGGACGCGTTGGCCCTCCTCGACGAGCAGCGGGTTCGCGGTCGGGTCGGCCATGTCGTACCGCCTGCCGTTGACGGCCCAGTCGTACTTGGCCATGCTGCCGGTGAGTTCGATGCGGTGGACCCGGTCTGCTTTCTTCGCGTCCAGCCGTACGTCGTCGGCGGCGCGCAGCTGCGAAGCGGTCACGATCAGGCCGTCGAGTTCGGCCGGTCGTACGGTCGACCTGGGCGTGCTTCCCGACCCGGTGCGCATCAGAGCCATGCCGCCGGCGTCCTTGCCCTCGGCGAGCGCGACAAGCGGGAAGACGCCGTCGCCGAGGGTGACCAGGACGTCGTATCGCTCGCCCATGCCGACCAGCAGCGCGTCGACCTGCCGGTGTTCGACGGGGAAGCCGTCGGTGTGGGTGATGGTCAGCCTGTGGCCGCCGAGCGCAACCCGGTAGGCGGTGTCGCCGCCCGCATTGATGATCCGCAGGCGGACACGCCGGCCGGGCTTGCCGGTGTAGACGGCCGGGTCGGTCGGCACTCGTCCGTTGACCAGGTGGTAGGGGTACCTGACGTCTCCCGCGTCGCCGCCGAGCAGCTCGCTGGTGGCGCCCATGAGCATGAACCTCATCGACATGCCGTCCCCAAAGGAGGCGGACGAGGACGGCGAGGCCGTCTCCTCCGTGCCGGAGCCGCTCATCTCCATCCCGCCCATGCGCCCCATGTCCTGACCGGACGAGTCGGCCGCACCGGAGGGAGTCGACGAGTCGCCGGAACCGCCCATGTCCATGCCGCCCATACCCTGCCTGAGCTCGGCGAAGGCTTCGTCGGGGGTGCCGGTCACGCCGTCGAGCCAGTCGTCGAGGACGACGACCCACTCGTCGTCGTACGCCAACGGCTCCTTGGGGTCCTCGACGATCAGCGGGGCGTACAGGCCGCGGTCGAGCTGGACGCCCACGTGTGGGTGGAAGAAGTACGTGCCGGGCGCGTCGGCGATGAAGCGGTACGTGAAGGTGGACCCGGCTCGCACCGCCGTCTGGGTGACCGGCGGTACGCCGTCCATGTCGCTGCGCAGTGCGAGGCCATGCCAGTGGATGGAGGTCGTGGTCCCGCCGGGCAGCTGGTTGGAAAGCTCGGCGGCGAGCGTGTCGCCGGCCGAGATCCGGATCTCCTTGCCGGGAGCCTGGCCGCTGAAGGCCCAGGACTTGGCCATCGTGCCGCCGCCCAGGTCGAGCATCCCGGAAGCGGCGGTCAGGTTGAGACGGTGCACCCTGCCCGTACCGCTCCGCTTCTTCTCCGTGCGGGCAACCTGGGAACCGGAAGGGCTCAGGAGGGAGGGACTGCCGGAGGCGTCGTTGCTGCAGGCGGCGAGCAAGCCGGTACCTGCCGCACCCAGTCCGGCGAGCAGGACGGAGCGACGGTTGATGCTGTTCACGAAAGGTCCTCTTCTCGATGCGCGATAGGCGTTCGGGGTGGTCCGGACACGGCTCGCCGGCGTCGCGGGGACGCGGGGAAGCCGTGGGACGGCGGCCTATATGCGCAGCTGAGAAAGGAGGGACAGGTCGGGTGGCGCACGATTCACGGAGCGTGCGATGTCCACGCCCGTGAGCTCCGCGATCCGAGCCGGGACGGTCGGAGCCGGCGACTCGGGTGGTGCCGTGAGCTGTACGGCGTCGACGCCGGCGGCCGCGCAGAGCTGCATGGCCATGGACGGGCAGGCGGCGCCGTCGGGACCGTGTGCCATAGCGCCAGTTGAGGGTGGTGAGCCCATGTGAGGGTGGGCGGCAGGAACGGACACGGGTCCCGACATGGCGTGCGGTGTGGCCATCGACATCGTCGTGACCGGCGAGCCGGCGAGCTCGTGGTGGAGCAGGACGGCGACCACGGCGCACAGCGTGACGAGCAGGCCGCGTACCCAGCGGGCGGCACCGCCGGTCTGGGGCCAGGGCCACTTTCGTACCGTCATCAGAAGCGTCCGTACTTCCTGCCGTCGCGGGCGACCGACTATACCCCATACGGGTATACGGGTCGCCTGGAAGGTCGGCGGACGCGCTCTTTGGCGGCGGTGGACGCGTGCGCTGCGAGGGGTCGTTGAGGAGACGGGCCGCCGAGCGACGCGGATCTGTGCCATGACCGGGACTCAGGCGCCGGACCTTGAGGGGGTGACCTGGGCGACGTGTCGCCTACGAACCGGCCGAGTGCGGACCATGGACGGAGTGGCGACCCTGGTGGTGTGGCGGACGTGCGGTGCCGTCCGTGTGCGGGGGCGCGTCCGCCGCGTCGGCGGGGCTGGGCCGCACTCCGGTCAGTGTGACCGTGACGAGCCGGTGCACCGCGGCCTCGGAGGGGAGGTCACCGGCCGCGGTCAGGGCGTGCAGGCAGAAACTCGCGAGTTCGCCGGGCGCGATGTCGTCGCGGACGTCGCCGGTCTGCGAGCCGTCGGCCAGCAGCGCCTCGACCATGCCGTGGAGCCTTAGGGGGCTTCTGATGGATCTCCGCGGCGTCGCGACGCCCGGCACGCACTCTCGCCGCACCGGCCGAAAGCCCGAGTACGTCCAGTACGAGGACTTCCGGCCGGCACGCCGAGAGCACGCACCGGACGCCGCTCCTTGACGGGCGAACGTTGCCTGCCGCGGCACTAGACCGCCATTGAGACGCTGTGTATATCACAAGAGGCAGAATTGAGTATTGGACCGGCTCAATGGCCTGGTGTGACGCTGAGGGAGCCCACCTTCCCGAGGTTCGTCCAGCAGGAGGCCTTCATGTCCGCCGACTCCGACATCGTCGTCTGCCAGCCGCTGCGTACACCGATCGGCAGGTTCGGCGGCGTTCTGGCGGGGCAGCGTCCCGCACAGCTGGCCGCTCTCGTCGTCGCCGAAGTGGTGCGACGCAGTGGGATCGACGCCGAGCACGTGGACGAGGTCGTCCTCGGCCACAGCTATCCCAGCTCCGACGCCCCGGCGATCGGCAGGGTCGCGGCCCTCGACGCGGGGCTGCCCCAGACGGTGACCGGCCTCCAGGTCGACCGCCGGTGCGGCTCCGGACTTCAGGCCGTGCTCGACGCGGCGATGCAGATCCGCGCCGGATTCAGTGAGGTGGTCGTCGCGGGCGGGGTCGAGGTGATGAGCGCCGCCCCCCTCTACACGCATGAGGGCCGCTGGGGCATCAAGGGCCCCGGTCTCCAGTTGCACGACGCGCTCGCGCGTGGGCGCGTCACCGCGGGGGGTGAGAGACATCCCGTGCCCGGCGGCATGATCGAGACCGCGGAGAACCTGCGGCGCGAGTTCGGGATCGGCAGGGCCGACCAGGACGCCCTCGCCCTGCGCTCCCAGCGGCGGGCGGCGAGGGCGATGGAGGAGGGACTGTTCAAGGACGAGATCGTTCCCGTCGTCGTGCGGACCCGCAAGGGTGAGTCGGTCGTCGACACCGACGAGCACCCGCGACCCGGCACCACGGCGGAGCAACTCGCCGTGCTGCGGCCCGTCATGGCCCAGGCGGACCCCGAGGCGACGGTCACGGCCGGGAACGCCAGCGGTCAGAACGACGCGGCCGCCGCCTGCCTGGTCACCACCGTCGGTCACGCCCACCGGCTCGGGCTCGCCCCCATGCTCCGGCTGGTGTCGTTCGCCCGCGCCGGCGTCCCCGCGGCGGCCATGGGCCTCGGCCCCGTCCCGGCGACCCGTGCCGCACTGGACAAGGCGGGTCTGACCCTCGCCGACCTCGACCTCATCGAGATGAACGAGGCCTTCGCGGCCCAGGTTCTGGCCTGCACCCGCGAGATGGGCCTGACCGACACCGACCATGAGCAGCGCATCAACGTCAACGGCTCCGGCATCTCGCTCGGCCATCCCGTCGGCGCGACCGGCTCACGCATCCTTGCCACCCTGGCCTGGGAATTGCACCGCAGGCAGGCCCGCTACGCGTTGGAGACGATGTGCATCGGCGGCGGGCAGGGGTTGGCCGCGGTGTTCGAGCGCGTGTAAGGAGGCCGCCCGGCCGGGTGTCAAGGGCGTCGGGGTCCGTCCGTCTGGCGGCGGGCCGGCCGGGCCCGACGCCTTGACCTCAGCCGAAGAAGACCTGTTGCAGCAGATAGAGGTTGATGCCGGAGATGAGCAGAGCCGCCACCCACCCTACGAAGGTGGTCACGCGGCGGTTGACCAGATCTCCCATCAGGTCCCGGCGGCGGCTGATCAGCACCAGCGGGATCAGCGCGAACGGGATGCCGAAGGAGAGCACCACCTGCGACGCCAGCAGGACCCTGTCCGGCGACATGCCGAGCGCGAGGACGACCAGCGCGGGTGCCATGGTGATGGCCCGCCGGAGGAACAGGGGGATCCGCATCCGCAGGAAGCCCTCCATGATGACCTGGCCGGAGTAGGTGCCCACGCCTGAGGACGAGAGGCCCGACGCCAGGAGCGCGGCGGCGAAGGCGAGCGCGGCGCCGCCGCCGACGAGCCGGTCGAAGCCCTGGTGGGCGCTGCCGAGACTGCCGTCGAAGTCCCCGGCGGCACCGTGGAAGACGGCGGCCGCGACGCAGAGCATCGAGAGGTTGATCAGTCCGGCCAGGCTCAGGCCCAGCGTGGTGTCGACGCGCAGGGCGCGCAGGGCGCGCTTGCGCTCGGCCGGGCCCTCCGGCGCCTGCCGCTGCGCGGTGAGGGCCGAGTGCAGATAGATGACGTGCGGCATGACCGTCGCACCGATGATGCCGATGGCCAGTACCACGGAGTCGGTGCCGTGGAAGGCCGGCCTCATCCCCGAAGCCAGCCCCGAGGCGGACTGGCCGCCGGCGGCGGCGAGGGTGTACGCGAAGCCCAGGGCGATGACGCCGAGCAGGAAGACGATCGCCAGCTCGAACGGGCGGTAGCCGCGCCGCTGGAGGGCCAGGATGGCGAAGCTCACCACGGCGGTGATCAGCGCGGCGGGCAGCATGGGCACGCCGAAGAGCAGATAGAGACCGATCGCCGCGCCCACGAACTCCGCCAGGTCGGTGGCCATGGCCACGACCTCGGCCTGCGCCCACAGTCCCACCACGACCGGTCGGCGGAAGCTGTCCCGGCAGAGCGTCGGCAGGTCACGTCCGGTGGCCAGGCCGGTCTTGGCCGACAGGTACTGGATGAACATGGCGACCGCACAGGCCGAGACGAGGACCCAGACGAGCAGGTAGCCGTGCCGGGCTCCCGCCTGGAAGTTGGTGGCGAAGTTGCCGGGGTCGACGTAGGCGACGGCGGCGACGAAAGCAGGCCCGTAGAAGGCGAGTCGGCGCCGGCGCACGGCTCGACGGAGGGCGGGGCCCTGGGTGAGGGGCGGGGCTGCTGCGGAGGTGCCGGTGCTCATCAGAGGGCTCCTGCGAGTCGGGAAGGGGAGCGGGTACGCATGCCGACACCGACGGACAGACGTCACGTCAGACCGTGTGTGCGTATGATTGTCATACAATACTTGCGGGCGGGAGTCCGGGCAATGGAGTGGGATCAAAGGAGTGGGATCAAAGAGATTCGGGCCCTCGAGCCGCGCTCAGTTCAGCGCGGTACCGGGCTCGGGGCCGCCGAGGGCGGCCAGTGCCCGGAAGCCCGCTTCGTACGAACGGTCCACATGCGTGGCGCAGGCGAGGACTGCCCGTTCGGCGTCGCGGTCGGCCAGCGCCTCGTAGACGGCGCGCAGTTCGGCTCCCGCGACACGCGCACGGCCGGGCGAGCACAGGGAGGCGCACATCAGCACGATGATCCGTGCCCGCAGTCTCGCCAGGGCGTCCAGCGTGACCATGACGCCGGCGGCACGCAGCAGCAGTCCGTAGAAGTTGTCCCGTGCCTGGAGCAGGGCCGACGGGTCCGGCGGGAGCTCCGCCAGGTCCTCGAACTCCATCAGGGCGCCGTGCAGTGCCCTGAGCTGCGAGTCGGAGGCGTGGGCGACGAAACGCCGCACCGTGACCTCCTCCAGAGCACGTCGGACCTCGTCGATCTCGGCGGCCTCCTCCGGCGAGGGCACGCCCACCACGCATCCCTCGTCCACGGTGGTCAGCCAGCCCTGGTCGCACAGGTCACGGAGGGCCTGTCGTACCACGCTCCGCGAGACGCCCGTGCGTCCCACGACGAGGTTCACGTCGAGCCGCTGCCCTGGAACGAGCCGTGACCAGCAGATGTCCTCGCGCACCGTCCGCAGGACGCGGTCCCTGGAGTCGGCCATCACCGAGGCCGACTCCAGGCGCGAGTGGGGCGTCCTCGCCCACGAGCCTTCGTGCTCCACGACAGCGAGGCTACGGCCGGCTCGTCATACAATCAATGCCTTGTGTGGCGCGATTTCGCCGTATGCGCCCGCACGGGGCGTCGGGGCGCTCGCCGCGGTCGTCGTCACGGGGCGGGACGGCTCTCGCTCGGGCGCGCGCTCTCCGTGACGACCTCGGCCCGCTCCAGCAGGCGCGTGCGCAGCATACGCCGCAGACGGACGACCGAGTCCTCGTTGAGATGGTGCAGCGGGTCGTCGTACGTGGTCAGCTCGATCCTCGCGCCCAGGGAAGCCAGGGCGCCGGCCGTCCGCTCGGCCCGCACGAGGGGGACGAACTCGTCCTCCTGCGCGCACAGCAGCACGATCTCGGTGCCGGGCAGGCCGCTTTCCGGTCGCGCGGGCCAGGGCTTGGCCACCGGCCCGAGATGGCCGCCGGTGTGCAGGAACGCGCCGGCGCACGACGGCTGGTCCCGCAGCAGGTACTCGGAGAGCAGGCAGGCTCCCTGGGAGAAGCCGAACAGCACCACGTCCCGTGCGGCCCAGCCCATGCGTTCCAGGTCGGCGAGGTGGGTGCGTACCGTGTCGAGGGCATGGTCCAGGTGCGGCTGGTTCTCCTCCAGCGGTGCCAGGAAGCCGCGCGGATACCAGGTGTCGCTGTCGGCCCCCGGGACGACCCAGGCCACGCCGGGAAGGTTGACCCGCTCGGCCTGCTCCACCATGAAGCCCGGGCCCTGCCCGCGCCCGTGCACCGCGTAGACCACCAGCCCGGCCCGGTCGAGGGGCGCGCCGTGCGGCAGTGGCGGGCGCGTCAGGTGCGGGTTGTCGGGCGCGGTGGTGAAGGCCGTCGTCTCTGTCCCGGGCGTCTCAGGCATCTCGGATCGCCTCGCTGTCTCGTGGTGGCTCCCCGGCCCAGGCACGGGTGAGCAGGTCGGTCAGTTCCTCGGTGCCGACCGGGACGGGGTTGTCCTGCGGCACGTACGGCAGGATCAAGCCGGCCGCCTCGGGGATGTCCTCGCGGCGCATTCCGTGGTCGGCCAGTGCGCGCGGGGCGTCGAGCGTCTCGCGCAGCGCGTTCAGACCGCTCACCGGCGTGGCGCTGCCCAGAGCGGCGGCGATCCGGTGGGCCGCGTCCGGCGCACCCGGCGCGTTGAGCTGCAGCACATAGGGCAGCACGGTGGCGTGGGTCTGGGCGTGCGGCAGGTCGTACGCCCCGCCCAGCACATGACAGATCTTGTGGTGCAGCCCCGAGCCGGCGGAGGCGAAGGCCACCCCGGACAGGTAGCAGCCGTACAGTGTGGCGTCCCGTCCGTCGATGTGGTCCGGCTCACGGACGATCCGGCGCAGCCCGTCCGCGACGGCCCGCAGGCCCTCCATCGCGAAGGCCTGGTTGACCGGATTGGTCCGCGGGGCCCACATCGAGTCGACGCAGTGGGCGATCGCGTTGAGTCCGGAAGCCACCGACAGACCGACGGGCAGCGACAGGGTGAGTTCCGAGTCGTAGACCACGGCGACCGGGAGGACGGCGTCGTCGACGCCGGTGGTCTTGCGGGCGGCCTCCGTGAGTCCCCAGACGTTCGTGGCCTCGGAGCCGGCGTACGTCGTCGGCACCGCGACGATGGGCAGCCGCGTGGTGAGCGCCACGGCCTTGGCCAGTCCGGTCGTGGAACCGCCGCCCACGCAGACGACGAGGTCGGCGTCGCAGAGGGAGGCCGCAGCGCGGGCCGCCTCGGCCTGCTCCACGGGTACGTGGGGCCGGACGTCGGCGTGCCGCAGCACCACCGGGAGGTCCGCCGTGACGCGGTCGGCGATCGCGGCCTCGGCCGGCGCGGCGATCACCATGACTCTGCGGGCGCTCAGGCGGTCGGCCTCCGCGGCGAGGTTGCGGGCGGCACGGCCGTACCCGAAGAGGACGCGTTGGCCGAGCGTGATGTTCTCGAAGGTGAGGCTCACTGTTCGTTCCTGTTGGGGCGGGCGGGGACGACGCTGCGCGCCGGGGCCCGGGCGTGATGGGCGCGCCCGGGCCCCGGGCGGATGCGGGAGAGCGGAGGGGCGGGGGACCGTCAGTCGGTCGTGACCGGCTCCAGACGGGCGAGGATGTCGTCCCGCTCGCTCTCGAACTGCGGCGGCAGCATGAAGTTCTTGCCGAGCTCCTCGGGAGACTCGTCGCAGTCCCAGCCGCCCTCGTCGTCGGTGACCGCCAGCTCGAACAGGGCGCCGCCCGGAGTCCGCACGTAGTGGGACTTGAAGTAGGTGCGGTTCTTCAGCTCGGAGATGTCGGTGTAGCCGGCGCCCTCGATCTCGAACTTCACCGCGTTCTGGTTCTCCAGGGTGTCGAGGTTCCAGGCGAAGTGGTGGTAGGTGCCGGCACCGTAGCGCCAGGTGCCCTGCTCGTCGGAGCGGTTCCCGCGCAGCTCGATGAAGTTGCCGTACTCCTGGGTGCCGGCCTGGAAAGAGGCGAGGTCGCCGTCCTCCTCGACCTTGCCCTGGGAGAAGAAGGCCTCGTTCCCGAAGTCGACCATGCGGTCCTGGTCGTACACGTGGATGCCCATGCCGTGGATGCCGTGGACGGCGGCCTCGGGGGCCACGCCGTTGCCGGAGAAGCCCTCGCGCGGGTCGTTCTCGTTGCCGACCAGGACGTACTCGATGCCGGAGGGGTGGAGGAAGGCGACCCGGCCCCGGCCGAGGGCCTCGAAGCGCCTGGCTTCGATGTCGTGCTCGCCCAGCCGCTTCACCCAGTAGTCGAGGGAGCCGGCCGGAACGGAGAGGAGAACCTCGCGGGCCTGGTTGGTGCCCCGCTTGCCGTACAGCCCCGCTTGGGCCCACGGGAACGTGGTCACCACGGACGACGGGTCGCCGTTCGCGTTGGAGTAGTAGAAGTGGTAGATCGGCGTCGAACCGTCGTACAGCACGGTCTTCTTGATGAAGCGCATGCCCAGGACCCGCGTGTGGAAGTCCACGTCCTCCTGCGCACCACCCACGGACAGCGTCACGTGGTGGGAGCCGACGAGATACGTCATTGCTCGGTTCTCCTTGTCTGGTCGTGCCCTGCCGGAAGGGGAGCTCGGCGAGCCGTATGATTGTCATACGATATGACGGCAGAGGTCAATACGATGGAGCGCCCTCTTGCGGCCGGGAACTTTGGGCGAGGGGGGATGCCTGCCCATTGCGAGGGTGTCTGGTCTGCGCTAACGTGCTTCCGACAGATTGTCGGACAATCATACGGGGTGACCGTGATACCTTCACCCGTCGACGAGACGTACGAGGTCCTCATCGTGCGGTACGCCTCCCGTACGACGACCCGCGGGCTCGTCTTCCTCAACCACCACCTGTACGGCGAGCCGGACGGTCCCATCGGGATGGACTACTACATCTGGATCGTGCGCAACGAGCGCCGCACGATCGTCGTCGACACCGGCTACAGCGAGCTCGGCGGACGCAACCGGAACCGGGGCCACCTCATCCACCCGGGGGAGGCGTTCCGTCGCCTGGGAGTAGAGCCGGCCGAGGCCACCGTGGTCCTCACCCACGCCCACTACGACCACGCCGGCAACGTGGACCTGTTCCAGGACTCCCAGGTGATCGTGCCGCGGACGGAGTTCGACTTCTGGACCGGTGACTGCGCACGGCGGTTCCAGTTCCACCACACCGTCGAGGAGGCCGAGATCGACCATCTGCGGACCGTCCACGAGCAGGGCCGCATGGTCTTCCACCACGGCCACCAGGAAATCGCGCCCGGTGTGGAGCTGATCGAGCTGGGCGGCCACTCGCCCGGGCAGGCCATCCTCACCGTCAACACCAGCGAGGGCCTGGTGCTGCTCGCCTCCGACGCCACGCACTACTACGAGGAGTTGGAGCGCGACCTGCCGTTCTTGGTCGTGGCCGACCTCGAGGCGATGTACCGGGGCTTCGACCACATGAAGCAGCTCATCGCGGACCGCGACGCGATCCTCGTCCCCGGCCACGACCCGGCCGTGCTCGACCGCCACCGGCGGCTCGACGGCCCGATGGGCGAGTTCGTCGCGGTCATCGGAGGCGCGCCGAGTGGCCGCCTCAATGGCCCTCAGAGCGGAGGAACGGCATGACCGGCACGACAACGCCGGTGGGCTTCATCGGCCTCGGCAACATGGGCGGGCGGATGGCCCGCCGCCTGGTGGTCGCCGGGTACGAAGTCCTCGGCCACGACACCCGCCCGGAGAACGTCATCGCGTGCGGGGCGACCCCCGCCGAGTCCGTCGCCGAGGTGGCGCGCAGGTGTGACGTCGTCCTTCTGTCCCTGCCCGAGAGCAAGGTCGTCGAAGCGGTGGTCCTCGGTGAGCAGGGCGTTCTGGCGGACGCCCGCGAGGGTCAGGTCGTCGTCGACCTCAGCACCTCGGCGCCCGCCTCCACCACGCATCTGCACGAACAACTCGCCCAGCGGGGCGTCACCCTGCTCGACGCCGGCATCTCCGGCGGCGCGGCCGCGGCGGAGAAGGGCGCCCTCACCCTCATGGTCGGCGGGGACACCACGACCCTCGACCGGGTGCGCCCGCTGCTCGCGGCCTTCTCCGTCAACGTCTTCCACTGCGGACCCGTCGGCGCCGGCCACACGGCCAAGCTGCTCAACAACTTCCTCAACGCCGTCGCCCTGTCGGCGACCGCCGAGGTGATGGTCGCCGGACGCAAGGCGGGACTCGACCTCCAGGTGCTCCTCGACGTGCTCAACACCAGCTCGGGCGTCAACTTCGCGACGCAGAACCGCTTCCCGAAGATCATCCAGGGCGACTACCTCAAGGGCGGCCTGACCAACGCGCTGATGATGAAGGACGTCCTCGCCTACGTCGACCTCGTCACCGGCCTCGGCGTGGCGAGCCCCAACTCCGCCGCCCCGCTCGCCTCCTTCGGCCTCGCCCTCCAACTGGGCTACGCGCAGGACATCAGCAACACCGTCGTCGACGCGATCGGCGACGTCTCCGGGCGCGTCCGCGTCCACGACGGCGCGTACGACGCCGGGAAGGACAAGCCGTGAAACTCATCCACGGAACCACCCAGCACGGCCCCGGCACCAAAACCGGCTCGCAGTTCACCGGCACGGTGCACGCCCACCTCACCATGCCCGCCACCGACGGCGTCACCATCAACACCGTCAACTTCGCACCGGGAGCCCACACCTACTGGCACACCCATGAGCACGGCCAGATCCTCCAGGTGCTTGCCGGAAGCGGCTTCGTCGCGACCGAGCAGGACGGCGTCCGGCCGCTGCGGGCCGGCGACACCGTGTGGTGCCCGCCGGGCGAGCGGCACTGGCACGGCGCCGCCCCCGACTCCTATCTGACCCACACGGCCATCTCGCTCGGGAAGACCGCCTGGGCCGAGGAAGTCGGCCACGAGCAGTACCCCGCTCCCGTCACCGCAGAGGACTGAGACCCCATGGCAACCGATCACCCGACCACCGCCGCCGAGCCCCTGACCACCGACACCAGCCCGCAGGACGCCACCCACCGCGACACCTACGAAGCCGGTCTCGCCATCCGCAAGGCGGTCCTCGGCGCCGAACACGTCGAGCGCTCGCTCGCCCGGGTCACCGAGTTCTCGCGGCCGATGCAGGAGCTTGTCACCGAATACTGCTGGGGCGCCGTGTGGAGCCGTCCGGGACTGGAGCGACGTACCCGCAGCCTGGTCAACCTCGCCATGCTGACCGCCCTGGGCCGCAACCACGAGCTCAGCGTCCACGTCAAGGGAGCACTGACCAACGGGGTGACGACCGAGGAGATCCAGGAAGTGCTCCTCCAGACGGCCATATACGTCGGCGTCCCGGCGGCGCTGGAGTCCTTCCGTGTCGCCGAACAGGTGATCGGTGAGGTCAACGGCGATGCCTGACCGCAACGAGACCCCCGCCGCCCTGCCCTCGGTGGCCTTCATCGGCCTGGGGAACATGGGCGCGCCGATGTCCGTGCGCCTGGTCCGCGCCGGATACTCCGTGACCGCGTTCGACCTGAGCCGGGACGCCCGTGCCGTGTCGGCCGCCGCCGGAGCCGGTACCGCAGAGACCGCGGCCGAGGCGGCGCGGGGCGCCGACGTCGTCGTCCTCATGCTTCCCGGCAGTCCGGTGGTCGAGGCGGTGCTCGGTGATCCGGCGGTGTCCGAGGCGATGGCCCCGGGCAGCACGGTCGTGGACATGAGTTCCTCCGACCCGTTGTCCACCAGGCGCCTGGCCGCCGTTCTCGGCAGCCGAGGGGTCACCCTCGTCGACGCCCCTGTCTCCGGCGGGGTCAAGGGCGCCGAGAACGGCAAGCTCACGATCATGGTGGGCGGTGCCGAGGGCGACGTCGAACGGCTGTCACCGCTGCTGGCGACCATGGGCGCCGCCCGTCGCGCCGGACCGGTGGGTGCGGGCCACGCGCTCAAGGCCATCAACAACCTGCTGTCCGCCACCCATCTGCTGGCCACGGCCGAGGGCGTCCTGGCGGGGGAGAGGTTCGGGCTCGACCCGGCCGTCATGGTCGAACTGATCAACTCCTCCAGCGGGCGCAGCGGTTCGACGGACAACAAGTTCCCCAACTTCGTGCTGCCCGGCACCTACGACTCCGGCTTCGGTATGAAGCTGATGGTCAAGGACATGCGCATCGCCGTCGACCTGGCCCACCAACTCGGCGTCGAGAGCCCGCTCGCCGACCGCGCCGTCACTCTGTGGGAACGCGCACTCGAAGCCCTGCCCGACACAGCGGATCACACCGAGATCGCCCGCTGGGCGTTCGACGCTTCCGCAGACCGAGAGCCGGTGGCCGGATGAGCGCGCCGCCCGAGACCGAACTGCGGGAAGCCGTCGTCGAGTTGCACGGCGCCTGGGACGAGCAGTGGCAGGCGGTGCTCGAACTCGCGCCCGAACTGCTCGCCGCGTACGTACGGCTGGCCGGTGTGCCCCAGCGCAAGGGGCACCTGGACCCCAAGACCCGCGAACTGATCTACCTGGCAGTCGACGCGGCGGCGACCCACCTGTACGCCCCCGGCGTGCGCCGTCACATCCGCCGGGCTCTCGACCTCGGCGCCACGCCGGGTGAGATCACCGAGGTCATCGAGCTCACGACGACCCTGGGCATCCACGCGATGAACATCGGTGTGCCGCTGCTCGCCGAGCTCCTCGAAGAACGCGGCCTGCGCGATGGCCCCGGCGAACTCGACGCGTACCAGAAGGAGCTGAAGGAGCGGTTCACCGAGAACCGGGGCTACTGGCACGAGTTCTGGGACGAGATCCTCGAACTCGACCCGGAGATGTTCGAGGCGTACACCGACTTCTCATCGGTGTCGTGGCAGCACGGCTCCCTGGAACCGAAGGTGAAGGAGTTCGTCTACACGGCCTTCGACTGCGCCTCCACCCACCTGTACGTCAAGGGGTGGAAGGCGCACATGAACAACGCGCTGAGTCACGGCGCCACCGTCGGCGAACTCCTGGAGGTCATGGAGATCGCCTCGGTCATGGGCATGCAGAGCGCACTTGAGGCCCTGCCGGTGCTGCGCGAGCAACAAGCCCGACTCCTGCGACAGAAGTGAGGCGGAAAGACATGACACTGCGCGGACTGGACGGGAAGGTCGCCGTCGTCACCGGGGCCGCCGGTGGCCTCGGACGGGCCACGGTGGAGCGGCTCGTGGAGGAAGGCGTGAAGGTCGTCGCCGTCGACCTCGACGAGGCGGACGCCAAGGAGGTAGCCGCGGCTGTCGGCGGCGAGTCCGTCGGCGTCGGTGCGGACGTGACGACCGAGGACGGCGTCGACGCCTACATGCGGACGGCCGTGGACGTGTTCGGGCGGGTGGACCTGCACCATCTCAACGCCGGTATCGCCGGCTCCCTGGCCGACCTCGTCGACGTGAGCGTCGAGGAGTGGGAGAAGGTGATGGCGGTCAACCTGCGGGGCCCTTTCCTCGGCGTACGGGCCGCGTTCCGCCACTACCTGGAGCGCGGCAGCGTCGGGTCCATCGTCGTCACCGCCTCGATCGCCGGCCTGCGCGGCAGCAACGACCTGCTGGCGTACACCACGTCCAAGCACGGCACGGTGGGTCTGGTCCACGGGGCCGCCGTCTACGGGGGCCCCATCGGCGTGCGGGTGAACGCCGTCGCTCCGGGGATCGTGCCCACGCCGATCTTCGGTGAGGCCGGGATGGCCGACATGCGCGGGCGCGCGGGCACCTCGCCGCTGCGGCGCGCGGGACGGCCCGAGGAGGTGGCCGCGACGGTGGCGTTCCTGCTCAGCGACGAGTCGAGCTACGTCACCGGCGAGATCTTCTCCGTCGACGGCGGCGCCAGTGTGCAGAACACCAACCGCCGGGGTGGGGGAGCGGGGCTCTGGGACGTGGCGGTGACCGACGAGGCGCTCCTCGCGCGGCACGCGGCGGGAGCCGCCGGGACGCAGGAGGCCACCAGATGACGACGATGAGAGCAGCCCTGCTGCGAGGCTTCGAACAGCCCCTGACCGTCGAGGAGGTGGAGCTGCTCGACCTCGCGCCGACCCGTGTGCTGGTCCGCACCAAGGCGACGCCGTTCTGCTCCACCGACGTCACCAGCTTCCACGGCCGCCTCGGCAAGGTCCCGCCGACGATCCTCGGCCACGCCTCGGCCGGCGAGGTCGTCGAGGTCGGCAGCCAGGTCCGCGGCATCGAGGTGGGCCAACGCGTCGTCGTCCCCGGCACACCCGAGTGCGGCCACTGCTTCTACTGTGGCATCGGCCGCCCCGACCAGTGCTCGGAGCTGTTCGACCTCGGCGGTGTCTACCCGGACGTCGCCCGGACCTCCGACGGCCTGGTGGTGAACGCCGCCGGATGCGTCGGCGGCTACGCCGAGATCATGAACGTCTCGCAGAACCAGGTCTTCCCCGTCGACACGGATCTGCCCTGGGAGGTGCTCTCGCTCCTCGGATGCGGGGTCACCACCGGGGTGGGGGCGGTCCTCAACGTCGCCCGCGTCCGGCCCGACGAGGTGGTCGCCGTCGTGGGAGCGGGACACCTGGGGCTGTGGGCCGTCCAGGCGGCGCGTCTGGCCGGGGCCCGCGAGGTCGTCGTGATCGAACCCGAGGAGGAGCGCCGCGGCGTGGCGACCAAGGTGGGAGCCACGGCCGCCGTCGCACCCGAGGACGCGCTGGAGGCCGTACGGGGCGTGACTGGGGGACGAGGGGCCGACAAGGTCATCGAGGCGGCCGGTCCGCCCGCCGCACAGCGCCTGGCGCTGGAGATCTCCCGGCGGGCCGGCACCGTCGTGCTCTCCGGCCTCAAGGACGCCACCGGTCAGGTCACGTTCGGGCAGATCCCCCTCGCTGTCCAGAGCCGGCAGGTGCTCAGCACCCAGAACGGCAACGTCCGCATGCGCCGCGACCTCCCCGCGTACATCCGTCTGCTCGAACGGGGCGCGCTCGACCCGTCGCCGGTCATCACCGCGACGTACCGGCTCGACGACATCAACACCGCTCTCGAGCGGTCCGAACGGCTCGAGGACCTCTCGGGCGTGTTCGTCTTCTGACGGGAGCCGAGATGAGAGCAGCGGTACTGGAGGCGTTCGGCGCCCCCATGCCGGTCCGGGAGCTCACCCTGCGCGAACCGGCCGAGCACGAGGTACTCGTACGGACGGTCGCCGCGCCGTTCTGCTCCACCGACTGGCTCGGCTGGCGGGCGATGCGCGGCAAGAAGCCGCCGGTCGTGCTCGGCCACACCGCGCTGGGCGTGGTCGAGCGCTGCGACGGCGGCGCCCACGGTCGCGGCTACGGCGTCGGTGACCTCGTGGTCGTCGCCGGGACGCCGCAGTGCGACGCGTGCTTCTACTGCGGCATCGGCCGGCCGGACCAGTGCGCCCGTCTCTTCGAGAGCCCCGAGCCGGTCGTCGCCACCGACCCGGCGGACCGTCCGGTCCGCGCGGCCGGTCGCGTCGGAGCGTACGCCGAGTTCATCCTCGCGGACCGCAGCCAGGTGTGGCCCGTGCACAGTTCGCTGCCCGCCCCGCACCTGAGCCTGCTGGGCTGCGGCATCACCACCGGGCACGGCGCGATCATGAACGTGGCCGAGGTCCCGCCGGGCGCGTCCGTCGCGGTCGTCGGTCTGGGACACCTGGGGTTGTGGTGCGTGCAGGCCGCCCGGGTCGCCGGCGCCGGCCGGATCGTCGGTGTGGACCTGCTGGCCGACCGCCGTGCCACGGCCGCCGGGCTGGGGGCGACCGATGTCGTGGACCCCACGCAGGGCGATCCGGTCGAACAGGTCCGGTCCCTCACCGAGGGGCGGGGCGCGGACGTGGTCGTCGAGGCCGCGGGCCCCGAACAGGCGGTGCAGCAGGCGGTCGCCATGTCACGGCGGGCCGGGACGGTCGTGCTGACGGGCGTGCAGTGGGCGGACGGCCGTATCTCGCTGCCGCAGAACGCCGTCGCGATCCACGGCAGACGGATCCTGTCCTGCCAGAACGGACAGAGCGTCATGTCCCGCGACCTGCCCCGCTGCGTGGAGCTCCTGGAGAGCGGTGAGTACGACGCCCGGCCGATCGTGACGGCGCGGTACGCCCTCGACCGGATCAACGAGGCGCTGTACGCCTCCGGAGAGCTCCGGGACCTCAGCGGGGTCATCACGTCCTTCCGCCGTCAACCACCTACGCAGGAGTGAGGGATCATGCCCCGGGCCCCTAAGCCCACGACCACGACCACGACCACGACCACGACCTCGACCTCGACCTCGACCTCGAACTCTCTCGCCCCGGCCTGGACCACCAGCCCCGTCGGCCGTGTCGCCGCACCGCTGCGCGAGCAGGTCGTCACGGCTCTGCGCGAGGCGATCCTCGACTTCCGTCTGGAGCCGGGCCGCCGCCTCGTCGAGCGCGAGCTCGTCGAGCAGCTCGACGTCTCCCGCACCACGGTTCGGGAGGCACTGCGGGAGCTGACCTCCGAGGGGCTGATCAAGGTCGTGCCCCAGAAGGGCGCCGTGGTCGCGGTGCCCACCCTGGACGAGGCGCGCGACCTCTACGAGGTCCGGTGCGCGCTGGAGACGCTGCTGGTGCGACGGTTCATCGAGAAGGCGCCGCGTTCCAAGGTGTACGCCCTCGAAGCGGCGGCGGAGCACTTCGCCGAGGTCGCCTCGCGGGACGACGCCGAGCCGCGTGACGTGCTCGACGCGCGGCGCGACTTCAACTCCGTCCTGCACGACGGCGCCGGCAGCGAGGTGCTGCGGCAGTTGGTGGAGGGCGTCCAGGCCAAGGTGCGCGTCCTGGTGGTCAAGGGCATGTCGACGAACCACGCCGAAGTGATCCAGGAACTGCGCGACATCGTCGCCGCAGTCAGGGAGCGGGACGCGGACACCGCGGTCGAGATCTATGCCAAGCACATGCGGCGCGTGGCCGCCAACGTCCTTGAGGGCCTGAAGGGGATCCAGGAGCGGTAGAACCGCTCCTGGATCCCCTTCGCTGTCCCGTTCCCAGGGCGCCGCCTCAGCCTCCCCGCTCGGAGGTCACCGCCGCGAACGACTGCGCGGTGCGCTGCGTGTCCATGTACTCGCGGACCGCGCTGACCCGGTCGGCGGAGATTTCGTACACGTTCGCGTACCGGTTGTCGTAGCGGCTTCCGTCGCGGAAGAAGCCGCTGCCCACGGCCTCGGCGACGACCCGGCTCCCTTCGCCGACGAGGCGGGTGATCTCGATCTGGGGGCCGGTCGCGTCGAAGAGCGCGAGCATCTGCGAGAGGACCCCGACCAGGGCCTCCCCGTTCATCGGCGCGCCGGCGCCCGGCAGGTCGTAGGCCTGGATCGTATAGGTGAAGTCCGGTGTGATCAGCTCGCCGAGACGGTCCCAGTCCTGGCGGTTGAGCGTGTCCACGAAGGCCTGGACGACGTCCTTGGGGTCGATGGCCATGGAGGTTCTCTCTTCGGCAGGGATGGCGACGGAGGTGTCAGAAGGTCAGCGGCTGTCCGAAGTGGAAGCGCGAGACCGACCCGTAGGTGACGTCCCACTTGGCGGCGATGTGCGTCTTGAACATCGCGACGTCCCGGTAGTACTTCTCCATGGGCGACCCGAGCCGTGCCGAGCTGGATCCGGCGGTGGAGAACGCCAGGTCGACAGCCTGGTTCGCCAGCTGGGCGCCCTGCAGGATGACGCCGCGCAGCCGGGCGTCGTCCTCGGGTGTGAACTCCTGGCGGGTGCGCTCCCAGCGCCGTCCCAGCTCGGTGTACTGGCGCATCGCGCCGAGCAGCAGGGTCTCGCCCGCGTCGATCTGGGCGAGCATCTTGCCGTACCAGCGGTGGAACTCGGCGGAGTCGGTGCGCGGCATCATCGGAGGGAAGCTCGTCGGGCGGGTGGCCATGAGCTCGTCGAAGGCGTCGAAGGCCGCCCAGGCGGCGCCGATCTGGGTGGCGACGAGCTCACAGTTGAAGAAGGCCAGGGTGCGGCCCAGGTACATCGGGTTGCGGTGCAGCCGGTAGCCGACGGTGCCCGTGTCGCCCAGCGTGTGGTCCTTGAAGTCGTAGACCACGCTGAGGTGTTCGGGGACCAGCGCGTCCGTGACCTGGAGGGAGTTCGAGCTGGAGGCCCGCATGCCCAGGACGCCGGACCAGTCGTCGAGGATCTCGTAGTCGGATCGCGGGACGATGAACGCGCGCAGCCCGAGCGGCTCGTCCCGCTCGGTGAAGGTGGAGGCGACGAGCATCGCGTGGGTGCTCCACATCGAGCCCGAGCAGTAGTCCCAAGTGCCGGAAAGCCGGTAGCCGTGCGCGGTGCGGACCGCCCGGCCACGCGGGATGGTGCGCCCTGGCGCGATGAGGTCTCCCGCGAACAGCTCCTGTTGGGCCTGTTCGGGAAAGAAGGAGGCCACGTGCCAGGCGTGTCCGGCGCCGAGGACGAAGGACCAGCCGACACCCGGGTCGCCGCGTGAGATCTCCACGGCCACCCGGAGGAAGTCCTCCAGCGGCAGTTCGAGGCCCCCGTACCGCTTCGGGTGGAGCATCCGGTAGAAGCCGGCGTCGAGCAGCTGTTTGTGGATCGCCTCCGAGTAACCACCGAGCGCCTCGTGCTCCGCCTGCGCGGCCCGTAGGACCGGGCGGAGCCTCGTCGCCACCTCGAGAAGGTGATCGACCGTGCCCTCCGCCGCAGGCTGAGGGGCGGAGTCCGCGGCATACAGGCTTGCGCTCATCGGGCTGTCCTCTCGACACGTAACTTTGTATGACGATATTATAGGCATGCAGAGAACGGCGCTAGATGGGGTCGCCGACCAGTGCATCGACTCTGGTACTCGCCCCTCGCCTCCCCCTTTACGTCATTGTGCGATCGTCATACAGTCCCCCGCAGGCCCCATGCCCCCGGTCCGGGACTTCAGAGGAGTTGGTTGTGATGTCCACGCCGTCATCCGTCACCCGGTCCGGCTCCCGCCCGGTCACCGCGCGGGAGTTCCGCGACGTCATCGGACGGTTCGCCACCGGCGTCACCGTCATCACGACGGAGAGCGGCGGCATCCGGTACGGCAGTACCGCGAGCGCGGTCAGTTCGCTCACCGACGATCCCCCGATGCTGCTGATCTGCCTCAACCGGAACTCGGCCACCGCCGCGGCGGTGCGCGACAGCGGCGCCTTCGCGGTGAACGTCCTCGCCGAGGACCACGTGGAGCTGGCGACCCGCTTCGCCTCGCGCGTAGCGGACAAGTACGACGGCGTGCCCACCGAGACCGCGTCGAACGGCTCTCCCCTGCTCGTCGGCGCCATCGCCCACCTGATCTGCCGGGTCGCCGAACAGGTCGAGGCCGGCACCCACTACGTGTTCCTCGCCCATGTCGAGGAGGCGATGTCGTACCCCGGCCATCCGCTGGCCTACTTCCGCGGCCGCTTCGGCCGGATGCAGACGGCGCCGGAAGCCGGCGTCCTGCGCGAGGTCCGCGCCCGCGTCCTCGACGCCGGCAGCGACGTCGAGGAGATCATCGACACCGGTCGCTGGGCCGAGGACCTCGGGGTGGACACCAACCGCGTCCACCGCGCCCTGGTCGCCCTCGCCGACGAGGGGCTCATCCGGCGTCAGGCGGGGGAGTACCTCATCGCACCCGTCCCCGACTCGATCATCGACGACGTCTACAAGGCCAAGCTCGCCATCGAGACGGGCGTCGCGGAACTGACCGTCGGCAAGGTGACCGCCGGGCAACTGGCGCGGCTGCGCGAGCTGATGGAGGACACCCTCGGCTTCGTCAAGGACGGCCGGTTCACCGACCCCGAGGGCTGGGTGCGCGCCAACGAGCGCTTCCACGAGTACATGGTCGACCTCGCCGGATCCACGATCCTGCTCGACACCTACCGCCGCCTCTGCCTGCCGGGCCTCAACCTGCGCGCGCTCGACGCGGCGAGCTACGCCTCCAGCTCCCTCCTCGACGACCACCGCCGGCTCGTCGAGGGATACGAGGCCGGCGACCTGGCCCAGGTCTCCGGCGTACTCCGGCAGCACGCGCGGCGTCCGCTGGAGATGCGCCGCGAGGACCAACTGCGCCGCGCCACCGACGCGAACCCCGTCGCCTGAACCCGGCCACGCCCCGCATAGGAGATTCGATGACCACAGCACACGTCGCCGCACAGCCCGACCTGGCCGTGCCCTCGCAGGAGGAACTCGTCGGGCGGGCCCGGGCGATGCGCGAGGAACTGCTCGCCCGCCAGGAGGAGGCGGAGCGGCTGACCCACCTCCCCGACGACCTCCACGAGCAGTTCGTCGCGAACGGCTTCTACGACATGTTCGTCCCGAAGAGGTACGGCGGCCTCGAGGTCTCGCCCCGGACGTTCTTCGCGGTCTGCAAGGAACTCGCCCGCGGCGACATGGGCAGCGCGTGGTGCTTCGCACTGGCCGCGAACCACGCCCTCCACGTCGCCTCCTGGTACCCCGAGGAGGTCCAGGACCGGGCGTTCGGCAACCACGACTTCCGGGCCGCGTCGGTGTCCGCGCCGACGGTCAGGGCGAAGAAGACCGACGGCGGATACGTCCTCAACGGCGTCGTGGACTACTGCTCCGGCATCCCTCACTCCACCTGGTACCTCGGCCAGCTCATGGTCGAGCAGGAGGACGGCTCCGCCCCGGCGATGGGCATGTTCCTCGCGCCCGAGGAGACCTTCGAGCGTCTGCACAACTGGGGCGAGTCGACCGGCCTGAAGGCCACCGGCTCGGAGAGCATCCGCTTCACCGACGCCTTCGTCGAGGCCGAGCTGGTCGTGGAGGACGCCAACATGATCGACATCCCGGTCAAGGACGGCACCGTCGGCTCCCAGCTGCACGGCAACCCCATGTACGCCGGACGCGGGCTGCTCACCTTCACCGTGTCCCTGGCCAGCCTGGCGGTGGGCGGGCTGTACCACGCCCTCGACGAGTTCGAACGCCTCATGCGCACCCGCAAGACCCCGCTCCCGCCCGTCCGACTCCGCCTGTACGACGTGGACTACCAGCGGCACTACGGCGCGGCCTGGACGAAGATCAGGACCGCCGAACTGGCGCTGGACGGCGTCATCGCTCAGCACGAGGAGTTCTGCCGCGCCACGGTCGACGGCAGCCGCGAGTACACCTTCGTCGACGACTGGAGCCTGGCCTGCGTGGTCCGGGAGATCATCATCCAGCTCTGGGAGACGCTCGAACACGACCTGCTGCGCGTCGTCGGCTCAGGCTCCATGCGGCAGGGCGAGCGGTTCGACCGGATCTTCCGCGACATGAGCTCGCTCCTCACCCACCGCAACCCGATGCTGCGCGAGCAGGCGTTCCGCAACACGGCCAACCTGCTTCTGGAGATCCCGCCGCCCGAGGCCCGCTGACCGCCGACTCCCTTCCCCTTCCTCCCTGTTGGGCCGCCGAGACAGGACGACCGAGCATGACCGACATTCCGCCCCATCTCGACGACCGGGTCGAGCCGATCACCCTCCGCACCGGTTTCTTCTGGATACCGGGCGAGCAGATCCCCACCCCGCACGGCACCCTTCCGCGTGGACCGCTGTACGTCGAGTGGCTGGCACCCGCGGAGGTCACCCGCCCCCACCCGCTCGTCCTGGTCCACGGTGGCGGCGGCCAGGGCACCGACTGGCTCGGCACCCCGGACGGCCGCCCGGGCTGGGCCTACGACCTCGTACGCGCCGGATACGCGGTGTACGTCGTCGACCGACCCGGCCACGGCCGCTCGCCGCACCACCCGGACGGACTGGGGCCGGTGGCCCCGCCGCTGCCACTGGAGTTCGCGAGCTTCCTGTTCGCGCCCCCGGAAGCCGCCGGGTCCCACACCCAGTGGCCCTGGGACCGCACCTTCGACGGCCCCGAGTTCCAGCAGCTCACATCAGCGATGGGCTTCTTCCTGGCCGACTTCGCCGAGGGCCAGCGCATGGACGGGGAGCGCATCGCCGCCCTGCTGGACCGGATCGGCCCGGCGGTGCTCATCACCCACTCCGCGGGCAGCCCGGCCGGCTGGCTCGCCGCGAACCGACGTCCCGACCTGGTCGAGGCCATCGTCGCGATCGAACCGATGGGACCGCCGTACGCCGACTTCCCCGGCCTCGGCGAGATCACCTATGGCCTGACGTACGCCGAGCTCACCACCGAGCCCGCCATCGACGCCCCCGACCGGCTGAAGGCCGACCCCGCGGGCCACCGCATCCCCGGCCTCAGCGGCACCCCCATCGTCGTCGTCACCGGCAGCGCGTCCGGCAGCGCCGCCCAGTCCCCGCCCCTGGTCGACTTCCTGCGCACGGTGGGCGCGGACGCCGAACTGCTCCCGCTGGCCGACGCCGGCATCGTCGGCAACGGCCACGGGCTGATCCTGGAGGCCAACTCCGCCGAGACGGTCAAGCCGGTCATCGCCTGGCTGGACGGACTGGAGAGCTCACGATGACGACGACCACGCAGGAGCACACGGACCTGCCGGACGAGGCGGTGCGCCTCCTGACCGAGTTGGTCGGTGCGGACGCCGTCCTGCTGACCGACGCCGAACGCGACACCTACCGCGACCCGTACTGGTTCCAGGGCGACCGCACCTACGACTCCTCCGCCGTCGTCTTCCCCACCTCCACCGACCAGGTGCGCGAGATCGTACGGATCGCGAACGAGTACCGCATCCCCGTGTGGACCTCCTCCCAGGGCCGCAACAACGGCTACGGCGGCCCGTCGCCCCGCGTCCGAGGCTCCCTCCTGATCAGCTTCCGCCGGATGAACCGGGTCCTGGAGATCAACCGCGAACTGGCGTACGCCGTGGTCGAGCCGGGTGTGCGCTGGTTCGACCTGTACGAAGCACTGGAGGCGTCCGGCAGCGGCGACCTGTGGTGCTCGATCCCCGACCTCGGCTGGGGCAGCGTCATCGGCAACTCCCTCGACAACGGCGTCACCTACGGCCCGAACGGCTCCGACTTCCAGAAACTGTGCGGGATGGAGGTGGTCCTCGCGGACGGGGAGGTGCTGCGCACCGGCATGGGCGCCATCCCCGACAACCCCTCCTGGCACGTCTACCAGCGTGGCCTCGGCCCGGTCCTCGACCCGCTGTTCATCCAGTCCAACTACGGCGTCGTCACGCGCGCGGGCGTCTGGCTCCAGCGCCGCCCGGAGGCGTACGCGCCGCTCTACCTCACCGTCCCCCGGGACGACCAGCTCGCCCAGGCTGTCGACATCGTCCGCGAACTCCGCCTCGACGGGGTGATCCGGGGGGTGCCGAACCTGCAGAACACCATCACCATGGCGGCCCAGTTCCCCGAGCTGCTGGGCGAGTTCATGGGCGCCGAGGGACCGGCGAGCGAGGAGGCACTGGACGGCCTCGCCGCCCGCACCCGCATCGGACGCTGGGGGCTGCGCACCGCGCTGTGGGGCGACGGGCCCGTCGTCGAACACCACCTGCGCCGCATCCGTGAGGCGTGGTCGGCCATCGACGGCTCGCGCGTCGACCACCACCGCACCTATCTGTGCCACGAGTGGGGCGAGCTGAACACCTTCATGGAGAAGGTCCAGGCCGGCATCCCGAGCATGGACCTGATGGAGGTCGTCCCGGAGTTCGTCGGCCACATCGGCTTCTCGCCGGTGGTGCCGCTCACCGGCGGCGAGGTGCGCCGCGTCGTGGACGTGATCCATCGGCTGGTCATCGACCGGGCCGGAACGAACTTCGTCTGCGCGATCTTCCCGATCAACGACCGCAGTGCCATCGTCGTCAGCAGCATCAGCTTCGACACACGCGACGAGAAGCAGGTACGCGCGGCGGTGGACACCGCGAAGATGCTGGTGAGCGAGGTGGGGGCGCTCGGGTACGGCGAGTACCGCGCCCACCTGGACTTCATGGACCTGGCGGCCGACCAGTACTCCTTCAACGACCACGCCTACCGGCGCTTCGTCGAGCGGATCAAGGACGCGGTGGACCCGAACGGGATCCTGTCCCCGGGCCGGCACGGCGTCTGGCCCGCCTCCTACCGAAAGGCCGTCGCGTGACCGTGATCGAGGAAGTGAGCGGCCTCGTCGCCGTCGTCACCGGCGGCGCGTCGGGCATCGGCAAGGGCATCGCCCAGCGGCTGGCGGAGCGCGGTGCCCAGGTGGTGATCGCCGACATCGAGGAGGACCCGCTGGAGGCGGCCGCCAAGGAGATCGGGGCGGTGGGGATACGTACCGATGTCACCGACGCGGCGAGCGTGCTGGCGTTGGCCGGTCAGGTCGTGGAGCGGTTCGGCAAGGTGCACCTGGTGTTCAACAACGCCGGGGTGGCCCCCGAGTCGCGCATCGCGGACATGACACTCGGGGACTGGAAGTGGATCCTCGACGTCAACCTCGACGGTGTCATCCACGGCGTCCACGCCTTCCTGCCGCTGCTGAAACGGCACGGAGAGCCGGCGTACATCGTGAACACGTCCTCCATGGGCGGCTTCGTCGCCGACATGCCCGGACTGGGGGCGTACGCCACGACGAAGTTCGCCATCATGGGCCTCACCGAGGCGCTCGCGCACGAACTGGAGCGGGAGGGCTCGAACGTGGGCGCCGCCGTGCTCGCGCCGGGCACCGTCCGCAGCAACATCGCCCGCAGCCTGCGCACCAGGCCCGCGAAGACCCAGGGTGGCAGCAGCTTCGTGCAGAACGACATCTCCGACAACGAGGAGCTGGCCAAGCTGCGCTGGCTGGACCCGACCGAGGTGGGAGACGTCGTACTCGCTGCCCTGGCCCGCGGCGAGACCCACATCGTCACGCATCCCGAGTGGTACCCCATGGTCGCCGAGCGCGCGGCCGCGATCGACGCGGCGTTCCGACGCGGGGCTGCCGCACGGGAGGAGAACTCTGACGGCAACTGACCCCGAGGACGCCGTAAGAGCCTTCGTGGACGCCCTCAACCGCCAGGACCGGAACCCGCTTCCTCTGCGACGGAAGCCCGTACGCCAACCGGTACGCCAACGTCTACGAGGTCGCGGGCGACCGCGTCAGGACACTGCGCGAGTACATGGACACCCAGCACACGGCACAGCCGTTCGCCGCAGCGCGGGAAATGCGGTAGCGGCGCGCCATCCGCGGGCTTGAAGAGAAACGGACATGCTGTGGGGCCCCGACTCGGTCGGGGCCCCACAGCATGTCCGTCGCCGTCTCAGCCGCGATCAGCCAGGTGGCGGAGGTTCTCCGGCCAGATCCCGTGCCGGCCCGGCGACAGGATCCCGTTCGGATCCACCGCGTCCTTGATCGTCTCGCAGAACCGGCGGTAGGCGTGGTCGTTGAAGGAGTACTGCGCCGACGCCAGGTCCATGAAGTCCAGGTGCGCACGGTATTCGCCGTACCCGCGTCGCCCCGCCTCCGCCACGAGCACCTTCAGCGCGTCGTAGGCCCGACGGCACTGCTCCGCGTCCCGGTAGTCGTAGTTGAGCCCGGTGACGTACAGCGCCGTCCGCTCATTGATGATGAGCAACCCGCCGGCCACATTGACCCCGACCTGCTCCCGCACGATCCGGTCGAAGAGGTCCACGACCTCCCGTACATCACTGCCGACCAGCGGAATCGCGGGGGAGAAGCCGATATGGGCGACGCCCTCCGGAATGGCGTCGAGCAGATCGAGCCCGGGCAGACCCCCCTGGCACTTGTCGGGGATCGAACGGATCTCGTCGTACTCCTGCGGCCCGTACGTCCGCTCGAAGAGCACCTGTCCGCCGGGAACCGCGCTCCACGCCGCCCGGATCTTCGCCAACTGGTGCTCCACCACGGGGCCGTCCCCCCACAACGCCCCGCGCAGCGCCCACCGGCCGAGCCCGGTGGCATCGGCCATCTCGTTCAGGGTCTCCTCGCTGAAGGCGCCGTCGGCACCCGCGAAGCGGCCCATCACGTCGGGGAACTGGGCCGCCAGCGTCACGGTGTTGTACATGCTCGGCACCCCGCGCAGCGTGCCGTCGAGGCGGAGCCGGCGGATGATGTCGACGGCCTGCTCCAGGTGCTCGTCCCGCGGCACCGTGAGGAAGAACGGCGCGTACGCCTCCGGGCGCGGCATCAGCCAGTAGCCCATCCGCGTCACGATGCCGAAGTTGGACTGCACGAACAGGCCGTCGAGCACCGGTCCGAGGCCGCGCTTGTAGGTGTGCCAGGACTTGTTGTCCGGGATGGCGCCCATGCCGGTGCGCAGCAACTCGCCATTGGCGAGGACGACTTCCATGCCGCACGGTGCCATGAAGTCGGCGCCGTAGGGCTGGTAGGTGATCCCGCAGTCGAGGGAGTTGCCGATGACGCTGCCCCAGCCGAGGTCGGGGACGGTCACCATCAGATCCTCGTTCCCGGACTCCTTCAGCGCGTCGTACAGGTCGAACCAGCGCACGCCCGGTTCGACCACGGCGTACGCCAGGTCGCGGTTGATCTCGAGGACGCGGTTCATCCGGGTCAGGCTGACCACGACGGTCGCCTTCAGGCGGGGCGAGGAGCCGCCGTAGCCGTAGTTGCGGCCCTGCGAGGAGGTCCAGATCGGCACCCCGAACTCGTTCGCGATCCGGACGACCGCCTGCACCTCCTCGGCGCTGCGCGGCAGCAGGACGGCGGCGGGGTCGTAGGTGTCGTCGTCGCGGTGCCAGTACTTGTCGCGGTACTGCTCGTGGAAGCGGCCCTCACCGAGGACGACACCGTCCTCGCCGAGCACGTCGACGAAGCGCCGCAGTGCCTTGTCGGTGAGGTAGGTGCCGTCGTCGGCGGCGTCGGTGTTCGTGTCGGTGCTCATCGCGCGGCCTCCACCACGGTCTCGGTGGCGTCGGCGGGCGGGGCGGCCGGCGGCCAGGTGGCCGCGGCCTCCTTCAGCACCGAGCGCATGGAGCGAGGCGCCCGTCCGGCCAGGATCTGCACGGCGTCGCTGAGGGACGACATGTGCCCGCGGCGGACCGCCCGGCTGAAGGAGACCATGTCGTCGCTGTTCCACGGGATCGGGGAGGCGGCGATAGCCTCCTCGTCGTACTCCCGGGGCACGCCCATGGAGTCGAAGATGGCGTACTGTTCCTCGTCGCTGATCGGAACGTACGCGATGTCGGCGCCGCTGATCTCGGCGATCATGGCACACACCTGACGGTAGGACAGTTCCTCCGGGCCGGTGATCTCGTAGGCCCGGTCGTCCGCGCCGCGCCCGAGCAGCGCACCGACGGCCGACGCGGCGCAGTCCTCCCTGGAGACGAACCCGACCGTGCCCTCGCCCCAGGCGCCGACCATGCTGCCCGTGGCGACGGCGCCCGGCGCTATGAAGTAGGCCACCGCCTGCGCGTACTGGGCGTCCCGCAGGGCGTTCCAGCGCAGCCCCGACTCGCGGAGTATCTCCTCGGTCGCGCGGTGCTCCAGACAGACGACGGCGTCGTTGTCCGCGGCGCCGGCGCCGACGATCGAGGTGTAGGCGAGGTACCGCACCCCGGCGCGCCGGGCCGCGTCGATCGCGTTGCGGTGGAGACCGATTCTCGTGCCGACCTGGGCGGTGGACACCAGCAGCATCCGCTCCGCCCCCCTGAAGGCCGCTTCGAGGCCGTCCGGATCGGCGAAGTCGGCGTACCGCACGTGGACGCCACGGTCGGCGAAGGACTGGAGCTTGCCGGGCGCCCGCGTCGTCAGGATGACCTGGTCGGCGGGGACCGACTCCAGCAGCAGCTCCGCTGCGGTCTGGGCCAGCCCTCCGCTGGCACCGGTGATGAGGTACACGTGCACTCCTTTGGTGCTCGCCGACCCGGCCCGCCCGGGTGGTGCTCGCCAACCGTACTCTTTGTATGACGAGACGACAATTAAGCTCGGGTTCGATTTTCCTGCGAACCGTTGCTGCGGTCCGGGGTCCAGGGGCCGGTCGACGTGTTCGCCTCCCCCACCCGCTGGTCCAGGCGTCGGTCACCGAACAAATTCGAGGTGATTCGACTCTGGACGCCGGTTTCGACGACGCGCTACCGTCTGCCTCGCCCTGAAACATTGTATGACCAGACGACAATCATTCGATCTGGGATGCTTCTCGGTCCCGTCTGGAATCAGTCACCCAAGTCAGGAGGGGTCAGTGCCGACCCACCCGCTCACAGCTGAGCCGGAAGCCGTGCTGGCGGTCGACGGCCTACGGAAGCACTTCGGTCCGACGGTCGCCCTCCAGGACGCCGCACTCCGTCTGTTCCCGGGCGAGGTGCACGCCCTCGTGGGGGAGAACGGCTCGGGAAAGAGCACGCTGGTCAAGATCCTCAGTGGGGTGCACCGCCCCGACACCGGTTCCATGACGGTCGGCGGCCGGCCCTTCGCCCCGCGCACCCCGGCCCAGGCACTGCGCGCGGGCATCGACACGGTGTTCCAGGAGGTGCTCGGCGTCGAGAACCGGTCCGTCCTGGACAATCTGTGGCTCGGCGCGGACCGCCTGCTGCGCCCCGTGACCCGTGACGCCGGCCGCCGTGCCAAGGCGGCGGAGATCCTCGCCGCGCTGCTCGTCACACCGCCGGATCTGGACGCCCCCTTCGGCTCGCTCCAGCTCAGCGACCGCCAGGCCTGCGGCATCGCCCGGTCGCTGCTGCGCGACCCCAAGGTGCTGATCCTCGACGAGGCGACCTCCGCCCTCGACCACGACACCCGCACCCGCCTGTTCGCCCTGGTGAGACAACGGGCGGCGCTGGGCATGAGCATCGTCCTCATCACCCACCGGATGGACGAGATCCGGGAGATCGGCGACCGCGTCACCGTGCTCCGGTCGGGCCGCACGGTGGGCACCCTCGGCGCGGACTGGGAGCACGACGAGATGATCCGGCTGATGACGGGTGGCGCGCACCTGGTGCAGGACGCGGCCCGCGCGGTCCCCGACGCCACCGCCACCGATTCGGCCACCGCCACCGATTCCGCCACCGAGGCACGCCCGGTCGTCCTGAAGGTCACCGGCTCACGCCTGCGGCCCGGCGGCGAGCCGTGCCGGGCGCAGTTGCGCCGGGGCGAGATCGTCGGGTTGGCCGGCCTGGAGGGCCACGGCCAGGACGATTTCCTCCGCCTCCTCGTCGGGCACGGCGACACCGACGGAGTCGTACGGATCGAGGGAGACCGGGAACACCGGGTGACCGACCCCGGCAAGGCGCGGGACCTGGGCATCGCGTACGTGGCGCGGGACCGGCGCGGAGAGTCGATCCTGCCGTGGATGTCCATCCTGGACAACTTCGCCATCGCCACCGCCGAACAGGACGTCAGGAAAGGGCTGCTGTCCGAGCGCGCCGCCGAGACGCGGTTTCGCCACTACGTGGAGCGGCTCGGCATCAGGTTCGGCCGTACGTCGGACGCGATCACCACGCTGAGCGGCGGCAACCAGCAGAAGGTCGTCATCGCCCGCTGGCTGGCCGCCGACCCCGACGTCCTGCTGCTCAACGACCCGACGAGAGGAATCGACGTGGGAGCCAAACGCGACCTCTACCGGCTGCTGCGCGAGTTGGCCGGGCAGGGGCTGACCGTCGTCATGCTGTCCTCGGAGGTCGACGAGCACGTCGAGCTGATGGACCGCGTCCTGGTGTTCCGGGAAGGTTCGCTCGCCACGGAACTCACCCGGGGAGAGCTGAACAGGGAACGGCTCGTCGACGCCTTCTTCGGCGGAGCGGCGGTGGCCGCATGAGCACCGTCGACCACGCCTCCCGCACCTCCGCCCACAAGCCAGGCCGGCCCGCCCGGCACACGGCCCCCGCACCCCGGCGCACACTCAGATCCCTGTTCGCACGCCACACCTGCCTCTTCGCGGTCCTCCTGGCGGCCACGCTCCTCATCGCCAACCTCGCCCTGCAACCCCGCTTCGGAGCCACCTCCCAACTGGCCGCCCTGGCCCCGCTCGGCATCGCCGCCATGGCGAGCGTGCCCTCGATCATGAGCGGACGCGGCGGCATCGACCTGTCGGTCAGCCCGCTGATGACGCTGAGCGGTCTCCTCTACGCGACCCAGCTCCAACCGGCCGGCCTCGGCGGGTACGTCGCCCTGCCCCTCCTCATGGCGGTGGGCGCGCTGGTCGGAACCCTCACCGGTGTGCTCATCGTCGTGGGCCGACTTCAGCCGATCGTCGTCACCCTCGCCATGTTCTTCGTCCTCACCGGCGTCGACCTCAAACTGTCGCCCAGCCCCACCACCATCTCCGGCTCCTGGATGGCCGGCTTCGCGGGGTCGATGGGACCGGTCCCCGGCGGCCTCGTCGCGCTGGCCGTCCCCGCCGCCCTCTGGCTGCTGGTCACCAGGCTGACGACGTACGGCAGCCTGCTGCGCTCCGTGGGCGGCAACGACGTCACGGCGTTCACCAGCGGAGTGCCCGTCGGCGCGGTGCGCGTCCTCGCCTACTCCCTGGGCGGCGCCATGGCGGCGGTGGGAGGCCTGGTCCTCATCGGGCTGGCGTCCACGGCCGAGGCCGGCACAAGCACCTCCTACACGCTCATCGCGATCGCCGCCGTCTCCCTCGGCGGCATCCCCCTGCAGGGCGGGGGCGGCGGAATCGCCAACGCGCTCGCCGGCGCCGCCGCCATCTACCTGCTGCAGAGCCTGCTCGGTGTGCTCCAGGTGCCGCAGACATGGCTCCAGGTGATCTACGGCGTCCTGCTCATCGGCGCGGTGCTCTTCGGGGCCGTCGCGGCACGAGAACTGAAGGAAAGGCGATGATGACCACGCAGCAAGGCTCGCTCGACAGGGCCCCCCTCGCCCCCGTCGGCGACATCCCGGCACCGGTGGCCGCCCACGGTCCCTCGGCCGGACAGCGGCTCCTCTCCCTCCAGCGACGGTTCCCGCTCGTCCAGCTCCTGCTCACCGTGGCCGTTCTCGCGTGGGGCGCGGCCGTCATGCCGGGGTTCCTCGAACCGACGAGCATGCGCTCGGTCCTGGTGCTCTGCGCGCTCACCGGCCTCGCCTCGATCGGACAGACCCTCGTCGTACTGATCAGGGGGATCGACCTGTCCCTCGCCGGGTTCATCGTGGCCGGCGCGGTGACCGTCACCCAGTTCGGCGCCATCCCGGGAGTGCCGCTGCCCGTCATGCTCGCCGTCGCCGTCGCCTGCGGCGCCGCCATGGGCGGTCTCGTCGGCTACCTGTGCCACCGCTTCGGCATCCACCCGATCATCGTCACCCTCGCCGCGGGCTCGATCGCCGTCGGCGTGACCTCCGTCCTCAGCGGCGGCGGCACCGGAGCGGGCGCCCCCGACTGGGTGAGCCGACTGAGCGCCCCCACGGCGTCGACCTTCGGTATTCCCGTGCCCCCCGTGGTGGTCGTCTGGGCACTCGCGATCGCCGTCGTCTCCATGGTGCTGCACCGCACCCGCCCCGGCCGGCGACTGCTGGCCACCGGCGCGAGTCCGGTGGCCGCGGACCTCGCCCACATCAGCACCCGGAAGGTCTGGGTCACGGTGTACGCCGTCGCGGCGGCCCTCGCGATCCTCGCCGGCGTCGTCCTGGCGGGCTTCGCGGGGAACGTCGACAACCGGCTGGGGAACCCCTACCTGTTCCAGAGCATCGCCGCGGTCGTCCTCGGCGGTACGGCGTTCGGCGGACCCGGGAGCTACACCCGCACCACCGTCGGCGTCCTGTTGCTCACCGCGGTCTCCACCGTGCTCGTCGGGCTGGGCTTCCAGGAAGCCGACCAGCAGATCCTCAACGGCGTCGTGATCCTCGCAGCGATGGCGGTCTACGGCCGCGAGCGCAGGCTCCGCGACCAGGTCTGACGTCTCCCCTCTTTCTCCCTCTCTCCTCTTCTCTCTCCTTCTCCTCTGTTTCCGAAAGGCTCACCATGAACAGATCCAGCTACCGGCACGCCGGCAGGAGCGTCGTGGCGTCGTCCACCGGGATCGTCCTCACGGCCCTGCTCGCCGGCTGTGGCGGGGCGGGCGGCACAGTCGCCTCCGACGCGACCGACACCCAGGGGAAGGCGTCCGCCGCCTGCGGTGAGGTGCCGACCATCGCGCCCAAGGACCCCGACGGCGCTGTCAAGGCCCTGCCCGCGGAGCTTCAGAAGGCCTACAACGCCTACGGCGAGGACGTGTTCGCGAGCGCCTGGCGGGACAAGAAGAAGCTGAACCGCGCCGCGAAGGTCGGCTTCTCGTATCTGCCGGTCTCGAACGCGTTCGCCGCGTCCGTCGTCAAGCAGATGGACGCGAGCTTCGCCGCCGCCAAGGCCAAGGGCCTGGTCCAGGGCAAACTCGTCGAGCGCATCATGACCGATCCGGCAACCATGACCCCGGCCGAGCAGATCCGCGGCTACAACGAACTGGTCGACTCCGGTGTCGACATCATCTTCATCACGGCCCTCTCCGGCGACGCGATGGTCTCCGCGGTCGACGCGGCCGGCAAGAAGGGCGTGGTGACGGTCACGCTCTCCTCCACCATCCGTTCCAAGTACGCCGTGAACGTGGCGGAGAACTCCTACCTGAACGTCGCCCGGCCGACCGCCCTCGTCGCGAAGCAACTCGACGGCAAGGGCAATGTCGTCGTCGTCCGCGGCTTCCAGGGACTGTCGACGGAGAAGATCGGCTACCAGGCCGTCAAGGACGTGCTGGCCGCATGCCCCGACATGAAGGTGCTCGGCGAGGTCAACGGCGCCTTCGTGCCGCCCGTGGCCAAGGCCGAGCTGCTGAAGTTCCTCTCCAGCCACCCGCAGAAGATCGACATGGTGGCGCAGCTCGGTGTCATGGGCTCCGGCGTCTACGCGGCCTTCGACTCGACCGGACGGAAGGTCCCCAAAGTGGTGGACGCCGGTGCGTCCGCCTCGTCGCTCGCCTCCTGGAAGGAGCTGGAGGCGGCCGACGGTTATGAGACCGCCGGTACGGGCGGCAACGGCACGCAGGAGACGAAGGCATTGTTCTCCGTCGGGATGATGGTGATGGGGGGAGAGGGCCCGAAGGTCGGCACGATCACCCGCGAGCCGTCGTTGATCACCAAGGCGAACCTGGCCGACTACCTGCCCAAGGGCGCGAAGTCGAGCGATCTCGGAGAGGTCGCGGACGGCGAGGCGTGGATGCCGCAGGCGTACCTCGACAAGTTCTTCGACCACCCCGCCGGCCCCGCGACGAGCTGAGGACCGGGGCCGTATGGGAGCGTCATCGAGTGGGAGCCGTCGGCCACCGGCCGGCGGCCGGCTCGCCGGTAGGACCGCCCTGGTCACCGGCGCCGCATCGGGCATCGGGCTGGCCACGGTGAGCCGCTTCGCCGACGAGGGAGCGCGGGTCCTGGCCGTGGACCTGGACCTCGAAGGGACGGCCCGGGCGGTGGCCGGGATCGCGGGGGCGATCCCGGTCGGTGCCGACGTACGGGACAGCGGTCAGGTGGACGCCGCGTACGAACGCGCTCTCACCGAGTTCGGACGGCTCGACATCGCGGTGAACGCGGCAGGCGTCTCGGGCGCCCAGGCCGACATCTGCGAGCTCACCGACGAGGACTTCGCGGAGGTCATAGCGGTCAACCTGACCGGTACGTTCTACTCCGTGCGAGCCGCCGTGCGGCTCATGCGTCGCAACTCCCCGTCGGGTGGGTCCGTCGTCAACGTCTCCAGCGTGGGAGCCCTCGCCAACTTCCCCCTGCCTGCCATGTACCCGGCGTCCAAGGCCGGCGTGCTGGGGCTGACCCGTGCGGTGGCCGCGCTCGTGGCGGACGACGGGATCCGGGTCAACGCGGTGGCGCCCGGGGCGACGGACACACCGATGCTGCCGACGGACCGGGAGATCCGCCGTGCCGTCGTCGGCCTGGGGGTGCTGCGCCGGGCCGCCTCCGCAGAGGAGATCGCGCATACGATCCTGTTCCTCGCCGGCGACGAATCGGCGTTCTACACGGGCCAGACGCTGTCACCGAACGGCGGATACGTCATGCACTGAACCGCAAGCGCGTGTCACCGCAAGCGCGTGTTCTGGACCGCGCGCCCTGGCTCCCGGCTCCCGGCTCCCGGCGGTGCGGCTCAGGCGAGGCGGCTCAGAGCGAGGCGGAGCTGAACGGCAGCCCGCTGGTGGCGGACAGCCCCTCCAGTCCCGCCCTCTTCGCCTGCTCGATGTGGTGGTTGCACGCACGCACGGCGGCCTCGGGATTGCGCGCCTCGATCGCCTCGACCACGGCGCGCAATTCCTGCGCACTGCGTGCGGTGCGCCCTGGCTGGGCCAGTGAGGTGGCCCGCAACAGGCTGAGGCGGGCCTGGACACCGCCGAGCGTGGAGTGGACCGAGCGGTTGCCGCAGCCGCGCAGCAGGACGTCGTAGAACTGGCCCTTCGCCTTGAGGATCCGCAGGGTGTCACCGTCGCCGTTCGCCACTTCGGTCAGTTGTTCGAACGCGGCGCGCAGCTCCGCCACCTGGTCGTCCGACGCGACCTCGGTGAACCGGCGCACGGCGAGCGCCTCCAGGGCGGCGCGCAGTTCGTAGAGCTCCAGCGCCTCCTGGAGTGAGGGCACCACGACGACGGCGCCCTTCTGCGGGATGGTCTTGACCAGGCCCTCGGCCGCCAGCTCGCGCAGAGCCTCGCGGATGGTGGTGCGCGAGACGCCGATCTCCTCGATCAGCTCGCGCTCGACCAGCCGCTGACCAGGTGCGTAGTGGAAACTGAGGATGGCCTGACGCAGCACATCGAGCACCTGCTGACGCAGAGGTGCGGCGACCCGGCCGACCTGGGCGGCCAGATCGACGGATTCTCCGGGGCTACGGGGCGCTGAGTTGCCTGATACGGTCACGGGATCAGGATACGGTACGGCGATCGTACAACCCAAGCGGCAGCAAGCTTCCGCGCGCGAATTTCGCGGACTGACTCGGGAAGTTCAACCGCCTGACACATGGGCTGATCGGCGGGCCTCCACGCATTGCGTCGATGTCCGGACGCTCCGTGAGGCAGTCGGCAAGATTGTATGACAGGCCGGCCCGGGCGAGGAAGAGCCAGGAAGGGAAAGACGACCGTCAGCGCGCCCGCCGACATCGCTACCGTGGAGTGACGACGTGCGAGCCTGGCTCCGGGAGTGTGTATTCATGCCTTCCCGCAGGCTTCCGACCATCGCGCGGGCAATGCGGGTCACGGCAGTCGCCCGAGATCGACGCCTTCATCGCCACCTACGACAGACTGGTGAAGACCGCCTACCCCGACGGCCCCACCAGCGACGACTACACCTCGATCATCGACGACAAGCAGCACAAGATCCTCACCGACCTGATGGAGGACGCCCGCGCTCACGGGGCGCGGATCATCGAGGTCGGACACCGGCCGGGCGACGCGGACGGCCGTCCGCACACCCTCGCACCGACCGTCGTGCTCGGCGTCGCCGACGACATGCGCATCGCTCACGAGGAGATCTTCGGCCCCATCCTGCCGATCTTCGGTTACCGCGACATCGACGACGCCATCACCTACGCCAACCGCTGGAGCGGATAATCGCGGACGCCCAGAGGCGCGGGGAGATCATCGAGGGGACCCCGCCCACTTCACCCTCGTCGTGGGCGCCACCCTCCAGGGCGCCGCCACCTTCGCCGCCAACGACCGGCTCGACGCGCAGGCCGAACCGGATGACGCTGCAGACCCTGCTGCACAATCCCGCCTATGCCGGCATCTACGCCTATGGGCGGCACCGGGTCGACCCGCGCCGCCAGGACCCGGCCCGGCCGAGCACCGGACGGGTCGTCCGCTCCCGGGACGGATGGCATGTGATGATCCCGAACGTCCTGCCCGCCTACATCACCGTCACCCGGTTCGAGGCGAACGAGGCGAAACTGGCGGCCAACCGCGCCAGCGCCGAAGCCATGGGGGCCATCCGCGACGGCCCCGCGCTCACGGCCGGGCTGGTGCACTGCGGACGCTGCAACCGGCGCATGAGCGTGCGCTACCACACCCAGCACAGCAAGGCCCTGCCCGAATACGTGTGCGCCCGGGACATGACCAACTACGGCGCCCAGAAGAGCTGCCGGCTGCTCAACTCCGCCTGCGTCGACGCCTTCGTCGAAGAGCAACTGACGCCCGCCGCCGTCGAGGTGTCCCTGCGCGCGGCCGACCAGGTCCTGGCCGAGCGGGCCGAGCTGGAACGGCTGTGGTCGAGGCGGCTTGAACGCGCCGCGCAGGACGCCGACCGGGCCCGCCGCAGCCATCACCTTCAGCAGGGTCTCGCCGGCGGTGGAGTCCTGGATGCTAACGACCGGCCTGCTGCTGACCGTCCTGGTCACCGCCGCGAGCCTCAACGGGAGACCGGCCGCTGGGGGTGCGAGCTGCTCACACCCCCAGCGCACTCTCAGGGAGAGGAAACCTTCAGGTCGCGAAGCCGTCCGGTGTTGTCGAACGACCCGAAGCCCACCCTGCCGGAGGCGAGGGTGGTGTCGACAGCGGTCATCAGCGGCCGTTTCGAGCCGTCGACGTAGACCGCGATCTCGCCCGTGCTCGCGCAGCGCACCACCCGCACCTTGTGCCAGGCGGTGTCGGTGATGGCCGGTGGTGCGCCCGTCGTGCCGTTCCACTGGTCGTCGATGCGCAGGCGGTCGGCGTCGTTGACGACGAAGACGCCGTTGTGCGGGTAGATCGTGTTGTCCTGGGACAGATGGGCGTAGGAGAACTTCGTGTCCGACTGGTAGTCGAAGACGATGATCACGTCCCGGTTGGTCGTCTCGACGGGGGTGTCTATGCGGACTTCCGCGTCGATCCGTACGTCGCCGTACGCCGCCGGGCCCGCCGTCAGTACGGCGTACTCGTAGGGGCGGCGCGGTCCGGGGCGCTGGACGCCAGCCTCGGCGAGGACGGCCTCTCGGCCCGGGAAGCGCCACTTCGACGGGGTGACGGGAGCCCAGTTCCGGCCGTCCATGACGTGGGTGAGCCGGGAGCCGTAGGTGTCGCAGGAAGCGAATGTCCGGGTGCCGGTGATCTTCCAGATCTTGCCGTTGGCCTTCGACAGGAGGTACAGCTCGCCGGCGGCGTCCCGGCCGAAGTGCAGGTCCACCCGGGTGCTCTGGGCCAGGTCCTGCATCGTGACGCGCTTGCCGCTGGCGTCGTACAGCATCAGGTCGTACAGCTGCGCCAGTTTCTCGCTGCCGCGCCGCATGTCCTTGGTGTCGGCGAAGAGCAGACGTCCGTCGACGATGTCTCCGAAGACGTACTTGCCGCGTAGGGCGGGGAGGTCGCTGCCCCGGTAGACGAAGCCGCCGACGACTGCCCGGCCTACGTCGGAGGTGCAGTTCCAGTCGGCGGGCGGGTCGTGGTCGTAGGCGACGACGGGGTAGGTGTAGCCGTACTTCTCGTCGTCCTCGGGGAGGGGGAGGATCTGGTCGCAGGGGTCGGTGGCCGTCTTGTCGTAGACGAACGGGCCCTCGCGTTCGCTCCAGCCGAAGTTGTCGCCCGCGCGCACCTCGTAGACCGACTCGATGGCGTGCTGGCCGATGTTGCCGACGTACATACGGTGGCTGCCCGCCGGGTCCCAGCTGAAGCGGTGCGGGTCGCGCAGGCCGTACGCGTAGATCTCGCCGAGTGCGCCGGGTACGCCCACGAACGGGTTGTCCGGCGGGATGCCGTACTTGCCGTTGGTGCTGTTCGTGCCGCGCGGGTCTATGCGCAGGATCTTGCCGTGCGGGAGGGAGAGGCTCTGCGGCTCTGTGTTCCTGGCGCCTTGGCCGCCTTCGCCGACGGCGAGGTAGAGCAGTCCGCGGTCGCGGTCGTGGGGTCCGGCCGTCGGGTTGAAGTCGATCTGCTGGATGCCGTGGATCGTGCCTGCGAAGCCGATGCGCAGGATCTCCCGGCGGGTGCCGGTGAAGGTGTCGGCCGAGGGGTCGTTGGCGGTCCACTCGGTGACGACGCCGTGGTAGACGGTGGCCGCCTGCTGCCGGTAGTCGGGTACGGCGGTGGTGGCGGAGGCCAGTTCGGTGTGCACGGTGTAGAAGCGGCCGTTGCGCCGGAAGCCGGGGTCGAAGGTGACGAACCCGAAGCCCTGGCCGAGGCCACGGCTGGCGAAGAACGCGGGGGAGAAGGTGGCGGCTATGTCCAGGTAGAGGTGGGGGTTGCTGCCGTCCCGTACTAAGTAGAGCTTGCCGTTGAGGTCGGGTACGGCCTTTCTGCCGGAGCGGTCGGGGAGTTCGCTGAGGTTGTTGATGCGGGCGTGCCGCATCAGCCGGGGATCGGTGACCGGGCCGGGCGGTGGATCGGTCTTCGGGAAGGAGGCGTACTCCTCGACGGTCAGCCCGATGCCGGAGGCGGCGGGCCGCTCGGGGATGGGGTCGGTGAGGGGGTCGGCGGCCGCCGCGAGCGCCGTGCCGGGGAGCGCGACGAGGGCCGACAGCAACAGCGCGAGGACGACCAGGGGGATCAGCAGGGAACGGACTCGGGGTCTGGCGCCGGGAGATGGTGGAGACGCGGCCATGGGAATGTCACTCCTTTGTCCGTCGACGTGTGTCGTCAGCGGCCGGCGGCGGCTGCCACCAGTCGGTACTGGGCCCGGATCCGGTCGTGGCCCACCGCGCTGTCCAGGAACATCAGGCTGTCCATGCGGCAGTCGCAGGGATTGCGTTCGGTGGTGTTCTGCGGGAAGCTGCCGCCGATCTTGATGCCCCGGGGATCGGTGGGCGAGGAGCGGTGCGGGCCCGGCCGCGCGAGGTCCCAGGGATCGCCGGGAACGGTGTAGAAGCCGTCCAGCCGCTGCCCGTCGCGGTACAGCGCCATCGCACCCGTGTCGAAGTCGAAGGTGGCGGCGAGGAAGACCCACTCGTCGACCGGCAGCAGGGTCCGCCAGTCCTGCGAGGCGGCGAACGTCTGCGAACTCGCCCCGTCGACGCGTCGGCCGAGGGCGACGAGCCGCAGTTCGCCGTTCACCTCGATGATCTCCAGCAGGCCCCGCACCGCGTGACCGTCGGAGTCCCCCGACAGCACTCCGGCCAGGCCCACGGCACCGTAACGGTCGTCCGGGGCGGCCGTGTTGCTGTTGAGGCCCGGGTTCGGGCCGGTCATCTTGAACCAGCCCATCACGGTCATCCCCTCGACCGCGTTGAACGCCTTGAGCGTCGGCACGCCGGAAGGCCCGTACACGCCTGCCTTCCAGTCGTCGTTGCCCTTCGCGTCCGGGGTGACCTGCCGCACCTGGAGCGAGGTCCGGCTGCCCCGGTGCGCTCCCTCGTTCGTGCGCATCCGTGCCCCGCCGCCGACCAGGTCGATGTCGGTACGGGAGAAGCCCAGGTCACGTTCCCTCGCCGGGTTGCCGGGGACCGGGTGCTCGAAGTCGTAGTACGCCGTCAGGTGGGGGCGGAGGGAGGGGAGTACGGGGCCGGCCCCTGCTCCTGTCCCCACCCCTGCCCCTGCTCCGGAGGGTGCCGCTGCTGTCGTGGCGAGGGCGGTCAGCAGTGCGGCGACGGCTGCCGTGAGCGTGTTCCGTCTGCTGCGCATGTGCGGTCTCCTTGGAGTCATCGGAGTCGTCGGAGTCATCGGCGTGCGGGACGACCGCCCAGATAGAGCTCGCCGAGCTGCGGGTCGGCGAGCAACTCGCGTGCCGGGCCCGTGATATGGACCCGGCCGAGATCGAGGACACAGCCGGTGTCGGCGGCCTCCAGGGCGCGCCGCGCGTTCTGTTCGACCAGCAGTACGGCGGTCCCCGCGTCCCGCATCCGTACGATCTGCTCGAAGACCACCCCGGTCGCCTTGGGATCGAGACCCATCGACGGCTCGTCGAGGAGCACGACACGGGGTTTGACCATCAGTGAACGCGCGAACTCCACCTGCTTCTGCTGTCCGCCGGAGAGCAGCCCGGCCAGGCTCGTCCACCGCTCGGCCACGACCGGGAACAGCGCCCGCACAAAGTCGGCCCGTTCGGCGACGAGTGCCTTGTCCCGCAGGGTGTAACCGCCGAGCAGGACGTTCTCGGCGACCGTCATCTCCCTGAAGACACTGTGACCCTGGAGGACATGGGCGACTCCGGCGGCGAGCATCCGCTGCGGTCCATGCCCGGTGACCTCCTTGCCGTCGACGAGGATCCGGCCCGAGCGAGGGGCGAGGAGGCCACTGGCCACCCTCAGCACGGTGGACTTGCCCGCCCCGTTGGGCCCGATCAGACAGACGATCGCTCCGGCCGGTACGCGGACCGTCAGCCCGCGCAGGACCAGCGCCGCCCGGCCGTATCCGGCGCGGATGTCGTCGAGTTCGAGAAGGAACGCCGGGTCGGTGCCGGTGCCGGTAGCGGAGTTGGAGTCGGTGTGGGAGTCAGACGCCAAGGTATGCCCCGAGGACTCGTTCGTCGGACTGGATCAGTGAGGGCGGCCCCTGTGCGATCGGCCGACCGCGGTCGAACACGACGACGTGGTCACTGAGGCTCATGACCATGTCCATGTTGTGCTCGACGATCAGGAACGTCCGGCCCTCGGCGTTGAGTTCGCGCACCAGGTCGCCGATGCGGTCGATGAGCGCCGGGTTGACCCCGCCCGCCGGCTCGTCCAGCAGGATCAGCTCCGGCTCGCTCGTCAGTACCTGGGCCAGCTCCAGCAACTTCTGCTGCCCCCAGGAGAGTTGGTGGGCCTCGGCCTGCTCCAGGTGCTCGATGCCCATCCGGGTCAGCCAGTAACGGGCCCGCTCGGTCTCCGCACGCGTGCCCGAGCGCGCGAGCCGGCTGGTGAGACCGCGCGGCCGGACGGCAGCCAGGAGGTTGTCCAGCACGGTCATCCGGGGGAAGACCCGGCAGAGCTGGAAGGAACGCCCGATGCCGGCGCGGGCGATCCGGTGCGGGGGCCTGCCCGTGAGGTCGCGTCCGCGGTACGTGACGCGACCGGAGTCCGGGCGGATCATCCCGGTGACACAGTTGAAGAAGGTCGTCTTTCCCGAACCGTTGGGTCCGATCAGGGCGTTGACCTTGCCGTGGTGGAAGGTCACGGCGGCCGAGTCGAGTGCGGTGACTCCGCCGAACGCCTTGGTGAGCCCGGTGGTTGCGAGGCTCGGTTCGGGCTCCGCCTCAGGTGCCGGTTCGTTCACTGTTCCTCACCTTCGGCGCGTCGCGCCCGTCGGTCTCCTCAGGCCCGTAGATCTCCTCGCGCTCCTCGCCCCGCTCCCGCAGTTCGGCCGCGGTCACCTCCCGGATGGAGGCGTCGCCGGTCCGGCGGAACCGGTGGAGCAGGGCGCCGGCGGCCGGGATGACGCCGTCCGGCATGAACGTCACGACGACGCCGAGGAGCAGCCCCGCCACGACCAGGTGCAGAGGCGTGTCCCCGTACTCGACCTTGGAGTACTCCAGGGCGTACCCGACGATCAACGCTCCCAGCAGCGGTCCGTACAACTGGCGTACGCCACCGAGCAGTGCCATCAGCACCATGTACGACCCGCTGAGGATGGAGAACTGGAAGACCGGGTCGAGATCGCCGAACCACAGGGCGTACAACCCGCCGGCCAGCGCGGTGAAGGCGGCGGAGACGACGAAGACCACCAGCTTGTACGTGAAGGTGGGGATGCCGAGCGACTGGGCCTTGTCCTCGTCCTCGCGGATCGCTTTCAGGCCCATGCCGAACCGTGACCGGTCGATGACCCACCAGACCAGCAGGGCCAGCGCGAGCAGTGCCAGGAAGAGGAAGTAGAAGGTCCGGTGGTGCTCGGCACGCAGCATGCCGGGGAAGGGCCGCGGCACGACCAGTCCCCGGGAACCGCCGGTGAGGGAGGACCAGCTCTGGAAGACCAGCAGCAGGATGAGGACGAGGGCGATGGAGACGATGACGAAGGAGGCACCGCGTACCCGCAGGGCGGCATAGCCGACCGGAACGGCGAGCGCCGCCACCATCAGCGCGGCCACGAACAGCGCGGCGAAGGGCGGGAGTTCGGCCTTGGCGACCAGCAGTCCGGTCCCGTAGGCGCCGAGTCCGGCGAACGCCGCGTGCCCGAGGGAGACATAGCCCGTGAATCCGCCGACAAAGTTCCAGGAGGTGGAGAGCACCGCGTAGTTGAGGATGGCGATGCCCACGGTGATCTCGTAGGGGCTCGGGGCCATGGACGGGAACGTGAGCGCCACGACGGCTGCCAGGAGCAGGACGACGAGATGGACGTATCGGGGACGGACGAACCTGGACCTGAGGACGGAAGGGTCAGAACCGTTGCGCAAGCCGCCCCCCGAAGAATCCCTGCGGCCTGACGGCCAGCGTGGCGAAGAGCGCGACGTAGAAGACGGTCTGCGCCCAGGTGGTGGACAGCTCCAGTTGCAGCAGGCTCTGGAGGACGCCCAGTGCCATGGCGGCGATGGCGGCGCCCGGCACACTGCCGAGACCGCCGACGACGATGATGGCCATCAGCGGGCCGATCCAGTGCCAGTGCAGCGAGGGGTAGATGGTGGTGTCGAGGGCGAGCGCCGTGCCGCCGACGGCCGCCGTGGCGAGACCGAGGCCGAACCCGTATCCGGCGATCCGGTCGGTGTCGATGCCGAGCAGCCGGGCGGCGTCCGGGTGCTGGATGGTGGCGCGCAGTGCCTGGCCGAACCGGCTGTGCTTCATGAGGAGGTAGAGGCCGAGCAGGGCGAGTGCGGCCATGCCGAAGGCGATCAGCTTCACCACCGCCACGTGTGCCCCGAGGAACTCGATGCTCGCGGAGCTGTAGCCGAGCCTGACCCGGCGCTGGGTGCCGCTGAACGCGTACCCGAGCAGCCCCTCGATGACGAGCGCCACCGCGAACGTGAGCAGCACGGACATCATGGTGAGCGTCGCCGGACGGAGCCGGGTCAGGAGCAGCCGTTGCATGGCGACGCCCGCGGCGAAGAACAGGGGCACGGTGACGAACAGGGTGAGGAGCGGGTCGACGCCGGTCTCCCGGTGCGCGAACCAGGCGAGGTAGGCGGCGAGGATCAGGAAGGCGGAGTGGGCGATCATCACGACGCGCATCACGCCGAAGTAGAGGGTGAGGCCCGCCGCCAGAAGGGCGTACAGCCCACCCAGCAGCACGCCGAGGACAAGGCTCTGCAAGACGAGGCTCGCGGAGGGCATGCCGGCCTCACCACTTCGGTTTCGGATAGATCAGATCGGCTTCCTTCTGCGCCTCGGGGAGCACGATCTGTATCTCACCGCCGACCCACTGCTGAATCATGTGCGCGCTCTGCGGTCGGCCCTTGTCGTCCCACTTCAACGGTCCCACGACGGTCTCCACCTGATGGCCGCGGAGCCACTTCACGAGCTTGCTCTGGCAGTCCGGGTCCTGGGAGGCGCATCGGGCGGCCTCGACAGCGGCGGCCACCACCTGACCGGTCGTATAGGCGTTGGCCTCGTCCTCCTCCGGCGCCTTGCCGAACTGCTCGGTGTACTTCTCGACGAACTCCTTGTTGCTCGGGTAGCCGGCCTTCTGGGTGTAGCCGGTGGGCGCGAGAATGCCCTCGGTCCTGTCGCCGATGGCCTTGGCGAACTCCGGCTCGGTCGGCGCGGTGGAGAAGGCGGCCAGCTTTGGCTGGTAGTCGAGCTGCTGCAGGGCGACGATCAGGTTGACGCCGTCCTGGTACTGGGTGCCGCCCACCACCATGTCGGCCTTCGAGTCGGCGATCTGGGCGGCGATGCTGCCGAAATCGGTGGTGTTGGGCGGGTAGACCTCGTCGGCGACGGTCCTGATGCCGCCCTTCTCCAGTTTCTCCTTCAGCCCGTAGGCGGTTCCCTGGGCGAATGGGTCGTCCATGGCGGCGTACGCGACCGTCTTCGGGCGCTCGCTCTCCGGCATGGCCAGGATGTGGTCGGCCAGGAGGTTGTAGTGGTCGTCGGCGACGGCCGGAGCGGCGTAGAAGAGGTTCTTGAAGCCCTGCTCGAAGACCTCCGGGGCCGCACCCGCCGGTTCGACGAAGAGCATCCCGTACTCCTCGGCCAGACGCGCGGACGGGACGACGAGCCGGGTGGAGAACGGCCCGAAGAGCAGGTCGACCTCTTCCCTGCCGATCAACTGCTCGTAGTCGGAGACGACGCGGTCGGCGTTGGACTGGTCGTCGAGGATCTTCAACTCGACCTTGCGGCCCAGCAGGCCGCCCTTGCCGTTGACGATCTTCGCCCAGGCCTTGTAGCCCCGTTCGACACCTTTGCCGGGTTCGGAGAAGTCCCCGGTGAGCGGTAAGGAGACACCGATCACGATGGGGTCGTCGGCCGAATCCTGGGAACCGGAGCCCGAGCCGCAGGCACTGGCGGCGAGCACCAGGGCGAGCGTGCCGGCGGCGGCCCCTGATCGTCTGCGGCCACGTCCGCGGTCTGGTCTGTGGCCTTGCCTGCGGTTTGGTCTGCGGTGCGGTCTGGTCATCGCTTCACACCCCTCGTGGCTTCCGCGTGGTGGCGATCGGGCCCGCGGTAGACGTAGTGCGAGGCGTCGGCGGACGGGGCGTCGGTGTGCGGCGTCCCTGACAGGGTGCGTACGAGAGCGTGGTCGGGGGAGAGCGCGCAGGCGGGGTCGGTGCGGGCGGCGTCACCGGTGAGCGCGTGGGCCTGACAGCGGCAGCCGCCGAAGTCGATCTCGCGGCGGGGACAGCCACCGCAGGGTCCGCTCATCCACTCCGTGCCGCGATAGCGGTCGAAGGCCGGGGAACTGTTCCAGATCCACTTCAGTGACCGGTCGCGTACGTTCGGAACGTCCAGGCCCAGCATGTCCCGGGACGCGGGGCACGGCAGGACGGCGCCGTCCGGGGCGACCGTCAGCGACACCGCACCCCAGCCGCCCATGCACGGCTTCGGCACACCGTCGAAGTAGTCCGGCACGACCCACACCAGCTCGATGGTGCCCGCCAGTTGCTCCCGACGGCGCTCGACCGCCTCCCGGGCGCGGGACAGCTGGTCTCGGGTGGGCAGCAGCGCGGTGCGGTTACGCAGGGCCCACCCGTGGAACTGGACGTTGGCCAGCTCGATCCGCTCGGCGCCCCAGGCCACACCCAGGTCCACGATGTCGTCGACGGCGTCGAGGTTGTCGCGGTGCAGGACGACGTTGAGGCCCAGCGGCAGGCCCGCGTCGCGTATGAGAGCGGCGGCCCGTGCCTTCGCCTCGAACGACCGGTGACCGGCGATCCGGTCGGACGCCGCCGGATTCGCGTGCTGCACCGACAGTTGCACGCTGCGCAGTCCGGCGGACACGAGCGCGGACATCCTCGCCGTGCTCAACCCGACGCCGCTGGTGACCAGTTGGGTGTAGATCCCGGCTCCCTCGGCGGCGGCGACAACAGCCGTGAGATCGCGGCGGAGCAGTGGCTCGCCACCGGAGAGATGGGTGTGTACGACGCCGAGGTCCGCCGCCTGCCGGAACACGTCGTCCCATTCCTCGGCGGAGAGTTCGTGTGAACGGCGCGTGAGTTCCAGGGGGTTGGAGCAGTAGGGGCAGTGCAGCGGGCAGGCGTGGGTGAGTTCGGCCAGCAGGGCCCAGGGCGCCGGGGGAGCCGTGCCCGGCGGCGGTGGATTCGTCATCGCAGCCAGCCCTCCTCGCGTACGCGGTCGAGGAACCGGGGGACTTCGGCCGCTACGGGGGCTCCGGGGAAGCGGCCCGTCAGCTCCTCGACGATCTCGTCCACGTGCCGATGGCCGTCGCACAGCCGCAGGACATCCGCGGCCTGGCCACTGAGGACGACCACCCGTTCCGGCAGGACCAACAGGTCCGCCCGGCGTACCCGGTCGTGGCGGAGCACCACCGAGCGCGCCAGGGCCGGCCGCCATCCGGTCACGGTCACGGTCATTGTCGTTCCTTCCGGTCGCCGTGGTCGATCGCGTCGAGCAGCGACCACAACACGTCACACTTGAAGGCGAGGGCTGCCACGGCACGCTCCTGATCGGCCTCCGTGCGGGCCCAGTCCAGGACGAGGCCCAGTGCCTCGCCGCTGTCCTGCCGGCCCTGGGTCTCGCGGGAACGGAAATAGGCGAGACCGTCGGCGTCGATCCACCGGTAGTGACGCTCGAACGCGGCGATGCGCGTGTGCATGATGCCCGGCGCGGACAGCTCGGTGAGGGACGCCGCGACGGCTTCCAGCGGGGAGCGGAGCCGGCAGAAGTTGACGTATCCGTCCACCGCCAGCCGTACCCCGGGCAGCACTCCCTCACCGGACAGCAGATCCGACCGGTCGAGCCCAGCGGCCTCGCCCAGCCTCAGCCACCGCTCGATGCCGCCCTCCCCGTCGGCCCGGCCGTCGTGCTCCTCGATCCGCCGCAGCCACATACGGCGCAGCCGCGGGGTGCCCAGCTTGGCCAGGACCAGGGCGTCCTTGACGGGGATGTGCCGCTGATAGTGGAACCGGTTGAGGATCCAGCGGCGCAGCTCGTCAGGGGTCAACTCCCCCTGATGCATACGTACGTTGAAGGGATGGCGGTCGTGGTAGTGGTCCCGGGCCACGGCTCTCAGCCGTTCCTCGAAGCCCGTCGCGACACCTGTGCCGACACCTGTGCGGATACCTGAGCCGATGTCTGTGCTCACAGTTGGATCACCATTCCGTCTCCGGCCACCTCGATGCCCTGGTCGGCCAGCCGTTTGTACTGCGGTGCGCTCGGATCGACGAGGGGATTGGTGTTGTTCAGATGGGTGTAGAGACAGCGGGCGCGAAGCGGCGCCAGGCGCTCCGCGGTGCCGCCCGGCCCATCGATCGGGAGGTGCCCCATACCCGTCGCCGTGCGGGTGGAGATGCCTGTGCGCCGGGGTTCCTCGTCGTCCCAGAACGTGCCGTCGACGATCACGCAGTCGGCTTCGGCGACAGCGGACTGCAGGGCGCCCGGCCAGGCGGCGAGTGCGGGCGCGTAAACGGCTTTCGCTCCGGTGGCGCGGTCGGTGAGAAGCAGCGCGACGACCCAGGTATCGCCTTCAGAACCGGGCAGGTGCACCGCGTAGCGCGGGCGTTTGCCGGAGACGGGGATCGCGCTGATCGTGACGATTGAGTCCTCGGTGAGCGGTACGGGCCGCTCCTGGGACAGTTCGCGCCAGGTGAGCGGCGTGTACGGGCCGAGGACGTCCTCCAGACACAGCCCGGTGAGCAGTGCCTCGCGCACGGACCCGGTGGCGAGCAACTCCAGCCCGTCGGCACCGGCTTCGCGCAGCCGGGCGATGCCGAGAGTGTGGTCGAGTTCGGCGTCGGTCAGGATCAGCCCGGCGATCGGGGTCCGCCGCGAACCGGCCCGGGGGCCGGAAGCGGAGCCGCGGACGGGTACGGGTACGGGTACGGGACGCAGTGCGGGACAGTCTTCGATCTGGTCGCCGATGTCCGGCGTGGCGTTGATGAGATACCAGCGGTCGTCGGACGCCTGTACGGCGAGTGAGGCGTGGCGGCGGCGCCACGTGGGGTGGGCGCGTGCCCCGGAGCAGCCGGGGCACGCGCAGTTCCACTGGGGTACGCCGCCGCCCGCCGCAGTGCCGAGCACATGCAGCAGCACGGCGGCGGGCTAACGGTCGCTCAGGAAATAGGCGGTGACCTCCAGCGCGGTCTCGACGACCACGAAGTCGGGGGTCTGCCAGCTCGGTGCCTTTTCGTCGACGGGTGGCGACTGACGTTCCACCGCCTGCCGTACGGATTCGGTCATGTGCCGTACCTGCCTTCCGATGTGGGGAACCGGTGTACATGGGCCAGGTCGTGCTGTGTTGCAGCATCGCGAGCATCGGCCACCGGGGTCAATAGGTCGACAGAAAAGTGCTCCGATCTATCGTTGGCCGAAAAGGAGAACGTCAAGGTCGGCCACTGTCGGATCTGTTGGCAAAGCAGCTGTTGAGGCGGTGTCAGCGGCTTGATTCACCAGGCGAAGGTATGAACCTTTGGCTTCATTGGCGCTTGACCCTCAATCACATACCTCCTACCTTCCGGAGAGCTGATTACTCATCAGGTTTCGAGCCCAGCACGGCTTCCTGACACCCCCACAGCGAGGAGCTCGCCCATGCGCGGATTCCGAACCATCACATCGGCCGCTGCCGCGGCCACGCTCACCGCCGGTCTGCTCGGCGCGGCGGCCGGCGCCGGAAACGCCACGGCACGAAGTGACAGCGGAACAGACAGCGGCATTGCCTCGGTCCCCTCGGCCATCCGAACGGTCTCGTCCGGCTGGACCGTTCCCTGGGGCCTGAGCTGGCTGCCCGACGGGTCGGCGCTCGTCACCGAACGGGACTCCTTCAAGCTCTTCAAACTCACCCAGGCGGGCACGAGGACCGAAATCGGCAAGGTGCCCAACGTCGTGACCACCAGCGGCGAGGGCGGCCTCCTCGGCCTCGCGGTCTCACCGAACTGGAACAGCGACCACTACGTCTACCTCATGCACTCGGCGGCCTCCGACAACCGCATCGTCCGGATGACGTACGACGGCTCCTCGCTGAGCGGCTACACGGTCCTCGTCAGCGGCATTGCCAAGAACAAGTACCACAACGGCGGTCGCATCAAGTTCGGCCCGGACGGCCACCTCTACGCCACCACGGGCGATGCGCAGAACAGCAACCTCGCCCAGGACAGGAACTCCCTCAACGGGAAGATCCTGCGGATGACGAAGGACGGCAGGCCCGCACCCGGCAACCCGTTCGGCACACTCGTCTTCTCCCTCGGCCACCGCAACCCCCAGGGCATCACCTGGGACGCCCAAGGGAGGCTCTGGGAAGCCGAGTTCGGCAACAGCAAGTACGACGAGCTCAATCTGATCGAGTCCGGCAAGAACTACGGCTGGCCGGTCTGCGAGGGCAGCTGTTCCACGTCCGGCATGACCAGCCCCAAGCGGCAGTGGACCGTCAGCGAGGCATCCCCGAGCGCGGTCACGTACGCCGACGGAGCCCTCTACATGGCGGCACTGCGCGGCGAGCGGCTATGGCGCATCCCGGTCAGCGGCACCAGCGCCGGCACCCCCACCGCGTACTACACCACCCAGTACGGCCGACTGCGCACGGTGGAGACGCTCCCCGGCAAGAACGCCCTGTGGCTGGCCACCACCAACGCCGACAACAACGGAGGCGAGCCGGACGGCGCGGACAAGGTGTTCCAGGTCGATCTGCAGTAGGACGCCATCCGGCGTCACACGTCGTAGACGGCGCGTTGGACTCCAGGGACGCGTGACGGCGCCGGCATCGCCCCGGCCGGTGCTGCCGCCGATCTTGTACAGGCCGGCCGCCGCGGTGGCTGGGGGTGGTGTTCTCCGGGAGCCGCTGCCAGGCGTCGGCGCCCGGGTCGTAGGCCCAGGTGGCCACGGTGATGTCCGCCGTGGCCTGGGTGGCGACGGAGCCTCTAGCCTCTACTCAGGTCGTGGGGTCTCCCGGGCCCGAGCCTGGTGCCGGCGGGCTTTGAGCCGGTTCCCGCAGGTCTTCATCGAGCACCACCGTGCGGTGTTGGCGCGACTGCGGTCCAGAACGAAGAGGCGGCATTCAGGGTTCTCGCACGGCCGCAGTCGGCCGGGCATGCGCTCTTTGACGTCCGCCCACGCGAGCACAAGTTCCACGGCGAGCCTGCGCTCCGGCGGCACCTCCAAGTGCCACTCGATGCCCGACGCGCTGGACTGCGGGACTTTGCGAACGCCTGCGAGGACTCCGCGCAGACGGGGCTCTTGCGACGTGCCCGACTCCACCGCCTGGAGCGCGTCCCGGGCGGTGCGCAGCCACCGGTGCTCCTCGTCACCGCCGAGACCCCCGTGCCCTCGTGCCCAGCTGTCCACCTCATGGTCGTCACGCCACAGGTCCTGGCGTCGGCCATCCACGATGGGGGTGCTGTTCAGCGCCTGCATCAGGGCTTGGTCGTCGAGCACGGACCTCACCTTCCCCGGCTAACTCCATCAAGTGGTTTGACAGGTTACCCCAAGGGGGGTGTACTGGGACCCCGAAAGTAACCATCATGGGGCGTCTAAGAGGTTAGTCATGGTTGAGATCCGCCACCAGTACGCGACAGTGCGGGGACATCGCGTCTTCTACCGCGAGGCAGGAGCCCGCGAGGCGCCCACGCTCGTACTCCTGCACGGATTCCCCTCCAGTTCGCGTATGTTCCGCCACCTCATTCCGGCGCTGGCCGATCGATTCCACGTCATCGCCCCCGACCACCTCGGCTTCGGCAACTCCGATGCCCCGCCCGTGGACGCGTTCACCTACACCTTCGACTCCCTGACCGACATCACCGAAGCCCTTCTGACCCACCTCGGCGTCACCCGCTACGCCCTGTACGTCCAGGACTACGGCGCACCCATCGGCTGGCGGCTGGCCCTGCGCACCCCGGACGCGATCACCGCGGTGATCACGCAGAACGGCAACGCCTACGAGGACGGCTTCGTACCGGATTTCTGGAAGCCTGTATGGGCGTACTGCGAGAATCCGGGCCCCCAGACCGAACCCGCCGCCCGTACCGCCCTCTCGTTCGATGCCATCCGCTGGCAGTACCTGAACGGAGTGGACCGACCCGAGCTGGTCGATCCCGACACCTGGGCCGCTGACCACCGCGAGGTCAACCGGCCAGGCAACGACCTCGTGCAGCTCGCCCTGTTTCGCGATTACGCCAGCAATCCACCCCTCTACCCTCAGGTGCACGCCTACTTTCGGGAACGCCAGGTTCCTCTCCTGGCGGTCTGGGGCGCAGGCGACGAGATCTTCGGCCCGGACGGAGCACGTGCCTTCACAAGGGACCTGCCGGACGCGGAGATCCACCTGGTTCCCGGAGGCGGACACTTTCTGCTCGAAAGCCACCTGGACACCGTGGCCGGGTACATTCGCGGGTTCCTGACCGTCACCGAATCACCAGCGTGAAGCGACAGAGCTTTCTGCGCTGACGCCCAGCTGGTGTCCTCGGCACGGGTCGGCCATCCACTCCGGTCCTCTCACGGACAGCAGAGAGTCGTCCCTGTCCCCAGCGATGTCGAGGCGGTGGTCGTGGGCCAGGCGCAGGCCCTGGCACAGGCAGGCGACCAGCAGCAGCCGGCCGGGGCCGTCGGCGGCCCGGTGCTGTTCGCCCAGGGTGGTGAAGGCGCGCTGGGCGGCCTGCTGCCAGTCGCGTTCGGTGCAACGGTCGTCGGTGGTGTCGTCGTACAAGCAGACGAGTGGAGCACCAACCCACGGCGGATCGGCTCTGCGGGTCCACCGTCCACACGGGCCGGCGCGACGGCCTCGCCCGCGTGGACGGTGGACGAGGCGGCCGCGATCACCTCCCGTCCTGGATCACCGGCACGGGTGGTCATGACCAGGATGTCGATCACGCCTCGGCGTACGACGCCATCCGGCCGGGCTCAGGGACAGAGTCGGGCCACGGTCGGTCAGGCGGTGATGGCACGCGGTTCAAGATAGGACTCGAGGCCGTACAGGTGGTGTTCGCGGCCGATGCCGGACTGTTTGATGCCGCCGAAGGGAGCCTCGACATCGCTGAAGATCCGGTTGATGAGGACGGCGCCCGCCTCGACCTGCCGGGCGACGTGGTGGGCTCGCTCGGTGTCGCTGGAGAACACGTGAGCCTGCAGGCCGTATGGGCTGTCGTTGGCGATGCTCACTGCCTCGTCGTCGTCCTCGTAGGGGATGACGACAAGGACCGGGCCGAATATCTCCTCACGGGCGATGCGCATCTGATTGGTGACGCCCGCGAACACTGTGGGCTTGACGAACCAGCCCTTGTCGAGACCCTCGGGCCGCCCCTCGCCGCCGACCAGCAACTGCGCCCCCTCCTGCAGACCGAGCCGGATGTAGCTCTGGACCCTGTCGAACTGCGCCTGGCTGACTACTGGTCCCACACCCGTCGACGGGTCTCGCGGGTCTCCGACCCCGAACGCGGGCATGGCGGACTCGATGGCTTCGAGGATCTCCTCGAGCCTGCTGCGCGGTGCGAGGATCCTGGTACCGGCGAAGCAGGTCTGCCCATTGTTGAGGAAGCCGGACGAGAGCGCCGCTGAGACGGCTGAGGGGATGTCGGCGTCGTCGAGCAGAATGCTCGGCCCCTTGCCGCCGAGCTCGAGTGTGAGGCGTTTGAAGGTGGCGGCGGCGTTGCGCATGATGCGCTGTCCCACCACGGTCGATCCCGTGAAACTGACCTTGGTCACGTCGGGGTGTGACGTCAGGACATCGCCGACGATGCTGCCGCGACCGGTGACGACGTTGATCACGCCCGGCGGTACGTCCGCTGCGTCGAACGCTTCGGTCATGATCTGCGTCTGGATGGCGCTGAGTTCACTGGGCTTGACGACGGCCGTGGCTCCGGCCGCAAGGGCGTTCGCGAGTTTCTGCGCCACGAAGACAGTGTTCAGATTCCACGGAGTGATCAGCGCGGCGACGCCGAGCGGCTTCATGACGACGGTGCTCGTGCCCCGGGCCTTGGTGAACTCGTACGACTCGAGAAGCTTGGCAGCATCGGCGAACATCGTCGGTGCCAGGGGAATGAGGCCGTCTACGATGCCGCGTACCGCTCCGTATTCCTCGACCATGGCTGCCTTGAGCTCGTCGAGACGCTCGGTGAACGTGACGCTCAGACGGTTGAGGAGGGCGATGCGCTCCTCCTTGCTGGTCCTGGAGTAGCTCGCGAAGGCCTGCTTGGCGGCGGCGGTGGCCGTTCGTGCATCAGTTTCGTCGGCGAGACGCACCTCGCCGATGACCTCCTCGGTCGTGGGGTTGAACAGGGGGGACAACTCCGTCCCGTGAGGGGTGACGAACTGGCCGTCGATGTAAGTCCGGTCGATTTTTCGCATCTCTCCGCTTCCGCTTCTCTGCCGGTTGGCCGGCCTGGGCAGGCCCGGCCGGGAACGCGGGGCTCGCGGACCGTGCTCCCCTGTGTTGACCGTGGCGCGCGCCGGCCGCTCGGGCCATGTCTGGCCGTTGGAGGTGGCGTTGCCCATGATGTTCGCTTCTGTCAGTTCTGACCGGTTTCCGCGATACGCAGGACCGGTTTGACGACATCGCCGCGTGCCGCATCGGCGAATGCCGCGTTGATGTCGTCGAATTCGTAGAAACGGATCAGTCTGTCGATGGGAAATCGGCCTGACTGGTACAGCTCGACGAGCTTGGGGATGAACAGCTGCGGAACGGCGTCGCCTTGGATGATTCCGCGCACTGACTTCCCGAGCGCGAGCTCGGCCGGTGACAATGTGCCCGGAGCCCCGCCGGCCACCAGGCCGACCTGCCCCATCGGGGCCAGGGATGCCACAGCGTGCCTGAGCATGTCGGCACGACCGGTCGTGTCCAGGACGTAGTCGATGCCTCTTTCCGTGATCTGTTTGATGGCCTCGACCACGTCCGTTCCACCCGCGTTCAGCGTGTGAGTCGCACCCAGTTCGTCGGCCAGGGCAAGACGCTGAGCGTTGACGTCGACCGCGATGATCGTCGACGCTCCCGCCACGCGGGCCGCCATCAGGGCGCTGAAGCCGACGGCCCCGACACCGAAGATGGCGATGGTCCCACCTGTGGGTAAGCCGAATGAGTTCAGCACGGCCCCGGCACCCGTCTGTATGCCGCAGCCGAGCGGGGCCAGCAGTTCCAGGGGCACGTCCTTGTCCACCTTGACGGTGTTGCGTTGTGTGGTCAGCGCGTAAGTAGCGAAGGAGGACTGACCGAAGAAGTGGCCGCTCAGATCACTATCCGTGTTGTCGACACGGTGCACTCCTCGGCTTCCGTCGAGCCGTGCCCCTGAGAAGTTGGCAGTCAGTGCCTGGTCGCAGTAGGCCGGATGCCCGCTCAGGCACTGGGCGCACTGCCCACACGCCTGGAACGACATGACGACGTGGTCGCCGGGCTGTACGCCCGCGACGCTCCGCCCCACGCGCTCGACGATGCCGGCCCCTTCGTGGCCCAGCACCATGGGGAGCGGGGCAGGGACGCGGCCGTGCAGCGCATGGGCGTCGGTCTGGCAGATGCCTGTGGCCACCAACTTGACCAGGATTTCGTCGTCCCGGGGCTCATCCAGCTCGAGTTCCTCGATGAGGAGCGGATTCGCTTTCGCTTCGGCTACTGCTGCGCGTATGCGCATAAGGGAGTCCTTACGTTGTAGGTGGGTTGGTTTCGGTTTCGGTCACTCGTTCGCTTGGTAAGGACACGCTGGCGAAATCGTCTGCTGGGCTGTGAACGGAATCGACTTCGGAGGTGGCCGTGCCCGAACTGTGGGCCGGTACGGATGCGGGCAAGGCCCAGCACCACTGCACGGTGATCGACGCCGACGGCAAGCGCCGACTGTCGCGGCGGGTGGACAACGACGAGACCGCGCTGCTCAAACTGATCGCCGAGAGCGACGCCAAGGACGCCTTCGTCATCGCCGACCAGGCCCGCATGCGCCGCGATCTGGAGTCGGTGCATCGGGGCGGCGACATTGCCGTGGGCCTGCGGATCCTCACCTCGTGCCGCCTGGGCCTGGCCGCCGACCGCACCCGGGCGATCAACCGGCTGCGGGCCCAGATGCTGGAGTACTTCCCCGCCCTGGAACGCGCCTTCGACTACAAGACGTCCAAGGCGGCCCTGGTGCTGCTGACCCACTACCAGACGCCGGCCGCCCTCCGGCGTATCGGCAAGACGCGGCTCGCGACCTGGCTGAAGAATCGCAAGGTCCGCAACTACCAGCTCGTCGCCGTCACCGCGGTGGACGCCGCCGAGGCCCAGCACACCGCCGTCGCCGGGGAGAAGCCGGCCGCCGCCATGGTGGCCAGGCTCGCGAGGGAGGCGATGGCCCTCGATGAGGAGATCGCCGAGACCGACGTGCTGATCGAGGGCCGGTTTCGCGACCACCCCCACGCCGAGGTCATCCTGAGCATGCCCGGCCTCGGCCCCGTCCTCGGCGGCGACATGAGCATCCTCGCCAGCTCCGACCGCCTCGCCGGCGTCGCCGGCCTGGCACCGGTCCCCAAGGACTCCGGCCGCATCAGCGGCAACATGCGCCGACCACGCCGCTGCTGCCGCCGCCTGCTGCGCGTCTTCTACATGTCCGCCATGGTCGCCGCCCGCTCCCGCCCCGTCTCCAGAGCCTTCTACGAGCGCCAGAGGGCCGAGGGCAAGGGCCACAAGCAGGCGATCACCGCCCTCGCGAGGCGCCGCTTGAACGTCCTGTGGTCCCTCATACGCGACGGCCGCGTCTTCGGGATCACGGCGCCGCAAACCCCCGTCACGCTGGGCTGACACGCTCACAGCGAGTCACCGACCTGGGTTGGCAACTCCATTGGGAATCCTTTCTCCTGCCGAGGACCACTGCTTGCCCCGTTCTGTCAGGAGGGACCTGAGCGGTCCGAACGGTCTCGGTGTGAATGGGCGGCGCGGATCAGCGCTCTCAGACACGAAAACGATGGGATGCGAGCCACTGGCCACCTTCTCGACATAGATGCCGGAGACAGATTGGTGGGCATGGCGGTTCTCCTCGTACAGATACATCAGGGCAGCACGCATACGGCTCGGAAGAGGAATGGATCACGGTCCGGACGTCCGAGCCTCATACAGACTGCCGTGCGGCGGGCAGGCCGAGAATGTCCCCGCGACAGGCGATTCGGGCCCGCTCCGGTGGCCGTACGGCCAGCGCGGCACAGGCCAGACGACCCGTTGGCGCGTACGGCACCTCGTACCTCTTCGGCCTCGCCCCGGCTGTAGCGTCGTCAGCCGACGGTTCGCTTCGGCTTGGGTGTGGCCAGGGCCCGGAACGCCGCGCAGCCGCGGGGGGTGCCTCTACGTCTTTCGTCAAGCGAGGCGTGGGGTTCTGGGTTCGTAGAAGGTGCCGTCGCGGACCATCGCGCACAGCACGCTGATGCGGTGGCGGGCCAGGCGGAGGAGTGCCTGGGTGTGGGTCTTCCCGCGGGCCCGGCAATTGTCGTAGTAGGTGCGGGAGGCGGGATCGTGCAGGGCGGCGAACGCGGACAGGAACATCGCCCGTTCGAGTTGCCGGTTGCCGCCTCGGGGTGCGTGTTCGCCGTGGATCGGGGTCCCCGACGACTTCGTCGTCGGGGCGAGGCCGGCGTAGGAGGCGAGGTGGGCGGCGGTGGGGAGTTGGTGCTGTCGCCGACGGTGACCAGCAGAACTGCGGCGGTCCTGACCGCGACTCCCGGAATCGAGGTCAGGATCGGGGAAAGAGGGTGAGCCTCCAGCAGCTGCCCGATCTGCGCTTGCTTTCTGCCAGGTCCGCTTCGGGATCTTCTTCACCAGGTCATCGGCGCACATCTTTCCGGCCCGGGTGGTGATGTGGTGGTCACGGGCGACGGCGAGGACGTATGCCTGGCCGCGTTGTTCGAGGGTGTTACGCAGGGGCGTGTCGCCGGGGTTTCGTCGCGAAGGTGTGATCCTCCGGAATGCCGGCGGCCCGACGCCGGTCGGGATCGTCGGTCCAGGAGCGGGCACGTAGAGTTCCCGGTCGATCGCGGCATGACCTCGCGGGGTGGAGTAGGCGGGGTAGACGGCGACCTGGCTGTTCTTTCTTCAGGTCACCGGTCTCATCGACCACCAGGACGACGTCTCCTGTGCCGAGGTGGTCGACGACGAAGCCGCGCAGATCGTCACGGACGGCGTCCGCGTCCCGCTTCGCCCGTGCGAGCAGGTGCTGCAGCCGGTCGGAGCCGGCACGGCCGGCGTGCTCGGCCAGTCGTCCAGCCGTCCAGCAGTTCTTCCGTGGCAGGCCCGCCAACAGGCCGAGGACGAACTCCCGTGCTTGCCGCCGCGGTTCGACCCGTGCGAACCGGGAGGTCCGGCCGATCAGGACCTCGAACGTCTCCCGCCGGCGGGGCCTCATCGTCCCGGTTCAGAAGGCGCTTTCGCGTGACCGCACAGAACCCGGCTCAATGCCGGAGAAAACCGTGGGCCCGGCTTTCGGAGTCCCGTTGTCGGTGCCTGTCAGGCCGAGGTCAGCGCATTCCTCGAGAGGCGATCACGCCGCAGTTTTCCGTCACGCTCTCGCACGCGGCGGTGCCCACCGCAACGACGGCCCGCGTTCCTGGAACGGCACTCATGTCGGTGACCAGGCTGCCGTAACTGGTCGAGGTCAGTTCGGTGGGAGGCGCCTCCTGAATCCAGGAGTCACCATTCCACCGGGAGAATGCGGAATGAGGCTCGCCCACCTGCCAGCCCGTTGCCCACACCGTTCCGGATTCGTCCGCGATCAGGTCGCTGATGATTCCGTACTCAGGGGCAGGCAGCTGATGCCACGTCTGGCCGTCCCAGCGGGCGGTGCTCCTCGCCGGCCCCGTTACCTTTTCCGTGGCCCCGCAATGGGGCGCCTGGCCCCCGGGTCCGGTATGGCTGTGTGCCCCCTGTCGTACGGATGACCTGGGGGGT
>NZ_JBFAKW010000059.1:0-56754 GCF_040655955.1 Streptomyces sp. NPDC050263
CCTGACTCCCTGTCAGAGCCAGAATGGTCAGAAGATCACGGAGTGGGTCACTTTTGATCCGCCGTTCGTGAGCCAGTTTTCAGGCGTCGCCGACAGGCCAAACCGGCGATGGTGACGACCATTGAAGTTGTCCCATTCGGCTGAGCTCGGCGGGGGACCCGTACCAGACAAGGTGACCGCGGCTCCCTTCGCTGAAATGCAGCGGCGCCTGTGCCTGCGTGGAAGGGTTCCACGCCCTCGAGGAGAGTGAGCAGTCCTGTCTAATCCGATCAAGAAGCTCCCGCCGAATGCCAAGGGTCAGGTCCGGTATCGGTTTGTGGTCGATGCAGGGAGCGATCCCTCTACCGGGAAGCGCAAGCAGTTGACTCGTACCTTCGGCACGCTGAGGGAGGCGAAGGTCGAGTACGCGCGCATCACGAACCGTCGCTACGAAGGGACGTTCGTCGAGCCCAACGAGATCACGGTGAACGAATGGCTGGATCAGTGGCTCGGCAGGAAGGCGGAGGATCTGGAAGAGAGCACCGTCTACAGCTACACGATGACCCTGGCTCGTGTCCGGGGGAAGCTCGGGCACATTCGGCTCCAGGAACCGACCGAGGACCACGTCGAGGCGTGGATGAGGTGGGCGCTTGGGGAGGGCCGCGTTCGTGGTGGCAAGGCGGGCGCGGGCCTGGGGGTGACCTCGGTTGAGATGTCCCTGGCGCGGCTGAAGGAGGCACTGAACCGGGCAGTGGCCCGGCGCCTGATCGCCGCGAACGTTGCCCAGGAGGTCACGATCCCTCGGAAGGCGCGCAAGGCAGAACGCAGTGCCAAGGCTGTCGTGCAGCCCTGGAACGCCGAGGAGGTTCATGCCTTCGTACGCGCGGTGAAGGACGACCGCCTCCACGCGCCTCTCCTTCTCTCACTGATGGGCCTGCGGCCGGCGGAGATCTGTGGCATGCGCTGGGCCGATGTCGACCTGAGCGCGGCGACCTTGACTGTTGCCCACACGCGGATGCTGATGGGGAACAAGACCGTGGTGGAGAAGGACACGAAGTCCCTCGCCGGTGAGCGGCAGCTTCCCCTGCCCGATCTGGTTCGGGAGGCGCTGACGCGTCTCAGGGCCATGCACGTGGCCGAGGAGCTGGCGGCGGGGAAGAGGTATGAGGACAGCGGGTACGTGCTCGTGGACGAACTCGGCAGGGCGCTCAACGGGCGGCAGCTGCGCGAGCGGGCGTACAAGGTCATGGACGAGCACGGGCTGCGCCGGGTCCGCTTGTACGACGCTCGCGCGAGTTGCTTCACGTACCTGGCGAACAACGGCGTGCCGGATCACCTGCTGGCCCGGTGGGCCGGGCACACCGACGTCAGGACCACGAAGCGCTGGTATGTGAAGCCGGGTGTCGAGGACCTTCGGCCGGCGGCGGATACGTGGGGAGGTCTGGCGAGCGTCTCCACCCCCGCTCCTGCATAGAGTGTGAGATGTGGGAGCGTGGGTGGGTGAGTGAGAAGAACGTCGAAACTCTGCAATACCGCTTTGACGGGCCAGAACAGGCGCCGGTCCTGGTCATGGGATGCACCCTCGGTGCTACATGGCACAGGTTGTAGAGACCGTCCAGGGGCGTCTACGCCAGTCCAGCGAGGGCATGAAATAGCAGGTCAGGGCCCTCTGGTCTGGGAGGGTCCGCCCAGTTGGTGATGGCTGTGTGATAGACGAGTGATACGGCGAGGCCCCGCCTGGGGGCTTTGCGTGGAGCCGCGGGACGAAGGCCGCACCGGAGAGCTCCGGCGCGGCTTCGTCATGAGATCGGCTGCGGTGTCGGGCACGATGCGATCGGCGCCTCATGCGGCCCGTGTCCCTGTGACGTTTTCGGGGTGCGCCTACTTTGCGATTGCACTCGCACATGCGTTTACTGAGTTCGGCACTTCAGGGTGACGATGGTGGGCTGAGGGAGGCGCCCCTGGCGCTGCGTTCAGTTCGCCTCGGCCAGGCCGCGGTGCGCCTTGCGATGGTTGCTGGAGCAGCCTGGGCGCGTGCGGTGGGCAACCTTGCCGCCGCCGAGCTGCTCACCCCCTGCTGGAGGGCGCGGCAGGACGCAAGTGGACCACCGCGTCAGGTTTGACACCCTGGGACTTCAGGCAGCGGCCCTCAACTCGAGAGGTTCGGGTGATGGGAATGCCTGAAATTCCCCAGGGTCTGCTCGATTCCTCACTCGGTTGAGCGGTGAATGATGACGCCGGGGCCGGCCCGAACCGCCCTGGCTCAGCTCAGCGTGTCCATCAGGGCGACGACATAGGCATCCAGCCGCTCCTCCACGGCTCGCGTCGTCAGCTCTGTCCTCCCTGCCTCCCGCCATGGCTGCGACACCAATTGCACTTCCTCTGAGGCGGCCAGCCCGTCCCGCACCAGCCAGTACAGTCGCTCGCTCGCGGTCGCGGCCAGCACCCCGCCGGCCTCCTCATACGCTTCAGGGAACCGCAGACCCCACTCCGGTCCGTGCAGCAGCGCGAGATTGACGGAGCAGTGCGCCACATCGAGATCCGCCGGGCCCCAGGAGGCCGATGCCCAGTCGACGACGCCGGTGATCCTGGCACCTGCCCGCGTCGGGGGCGGCACGTCGAACAGCACATTGCCGGGGTGGAAGTCCCGGTGCAGGAATCGCCCTTCATAGGGCGGCGCGGGCTTGCGGATCACGTCGATCGCCGCGGCCCATACCGCCCCGTCGGCGCCCTTCGGAGTCAAGACGGTGTCGGCGGTCGTCAACGTCACATATTTCCGGAGCCGCTCAGCGGGTCGCAGTGCGTGGATCGCCACGAGTTGACGGGCCAGCAGAGGGAGGCGCGTCTCCAATCCCTCATCGTCGAGGACCGTCCGGCCCGTCAGATGTGTCATAAGGAGCGATGGATACTCACAATGCGCGGCGGTCAGATCAGCCGCGATCAGTCCAGGAGCCGGCACTCCGGTCCCCGTGAGCAGGGTGAGGGCGCCAGTCTCCCTGCTCAGCCAGTCCTCGGCGTGCTCCGCGTTGACGAAGGTCCGCAGCACCAGGTCACGAGTCTCTCCGTCCCGCGTGCCGATGGTCAGCCTCTGCATTTCGGCAGTGATGCCGCCGTGCAGCGCCTCGGTTCTGACGATTCGTTCGCCGACTTCCAGGTGCCGGCTCACCCAAGCCAGCGTCAACGGTCGGACGGCCGCTGCTTCATCGTGGATGCTCACCGTGCCACCTCATCATCCCGGACGGCGGCACGGTCTGCGTGCAGGTGGGGGCGAGCAGGTCTGTCCGCACCACAGCGAGGGGTTGGGCATTTCAAAGAGTCCTATCACGGGCACGCAGCCGGTCGATCTCAGCAAGCACGCGGTCCACATGCGGACGCACCTGCGCCTGCAATTCATCACTCCATCTCTCCTCAGAGTAGGGGCAGTTGAGATAGAGCTGCCTGGCGTACCCGAGGGCGGCGCGGTGCTCGGGCGGGAGCTGGGCAAGGGTCCAGTCGGCGGCGGCGTCCTTCGACTTGATCTGGCCAGTGGCGAGCGTGGTCCAGATACGGGCGAAGGTCAGCAGGACGTTGCGGGTGTCGCTGTGAAGGTCGTCGAGCAGGCCGGGGATACCCGCCACACTCGCCCGGATCAGGTCGGCCTGCGGAACGGGGTCGAGGACCTGCGCCGGGCGCGGGCCGGTGAGGGGGTGGTCGCCGGTCAGCGTCATAGTGATCAGCAGGGCCAGATCGGGCATCGGCTCCGCCTGGGGGACCTTCCCGGCCTCGTACTCCGCACGCAGCCATTCGCCGTAAAGGAAATCGCCGGTCGGCGGGTACCGCCACGGCCGGACCTCGGACTGGACGACCACGGTGAGCTCGACCGGGCGGACCTTGTTTCCGGAGCCGGAGATCCGGAGCAGTCCACCGCAGAGTGTCCGTCGATCTTGCTCGTCCATTCGCCGCCGGGAGACGACCAACACGTCCACGTCGCTGGCCGGCCTGAGTCCACCGAGCACGGCGGAGCCGTGGAGGTAGGTGCCGATGACATCTTGGCCCAGCACACCGCCGACCAGCCCCACGATCTCCTGCACCTGATTCACTGCACCAGGGTCTCCTGTCATCCAGCCGACTGCACAGCATTATTGACTTCGGCTCGTCAGGGCAACGTGGGTTCGTTGAGGGTCAGGCCGGTGCCGGCTATGAAGCCGTCGAGGGGGTCGGGCCGGTACTGAAGGCGCTTGAGCCGGTTACGGACGAGGGCTTCGAGCCGGTCGAGCACGACCACGGAGAGGTTGGCCAAGCTCCGCTTGACGTGTGCCCATACCCACTCGACGGGGTTGAGACCGGGCGAGTAGGCGGGCAGCAGGAACACCATCAACCACTCCCGCTCGGCGGTCAGCTCCCGCATGGCGTGGGAGACGTGGGTGTTCAGACGGTCCCAGACCAGCACGATCGGTGCCTTGACGAGCTGGTGGACGCCGTCGATGAGCGCGATGAAGTTCCGCTCGCCCATGCTGCGGCGTGCGCTGCTGCCCGCTCGGTGGGTGCGCAGCCGGTGACACAGCCGGGTGCGCGAGCCCGGCCGTATCGCGATCAGCCCGGCCACCGACAGGCGCCCTGAGCGGCGCCCGCTGACGGTCACGACCGGTGTGCGCCCTCGTCGGCCCCAGGTTCGTCCCCGTGGCGGCTTCCGGGTGAACCCTGCTTCGTCCTCGAAGCAGATGTAGCCCCCGCAGGCCGCCCGGGCCCTTTTACCTCCGCCCAGGTCGCCTCCTTCCACGTGGTCACGGCCCGCTCGTCGCGCTCGGCGACCCTGCGTGCGGGGACCTGCGGGCTGAAGCCGAGCCGGTGCATCAGCCGCGTGGCGCCGGAGACGCTGTAGGAGATGTGGAACTTCCTGCCGATCAGCGTGGCCACCCTCGATGCGGTCCACACCTGGTCCTCCACCCAGCCGTGGGCGGCCGGGCCCTCATCGAGGTACGCGGGCAGTTTCTCCAGACAGCGCGGGGACAGCCGGCAACGGGATCCACTCGGGCCGCGGGAAGCCAGAGCCTCACGACCGCCGTCCCGCCACAACTGGTGCCAGTGGCAAGCCGACTTCACGCTCACCCGCAGCCGCCGTGCGACCTCCGACGGCTTGGTCTCCTGCTCGTACAACTCGGCCGCCTGCATTCGTACCGACTCCCGGCGGCGACGTCCCGCAGGGGTCAACCCGCCTGAGGTCGACCTGGGTGTGGACACGCACGGCGAAGTTCACGTCGCCGCCCCGGTCCCCCGGCTGGGGAAGGCCATGGGCAACGAATCCTCTCCGGCGGCAGCCTCACCGGGCAGATCGATGAGCTGAACCAGCGCCTGACCCGGCTCGTCGTACGCCATGCACAGCAGCTGCTCGAGCGGGTGGGCATCGGTCCGGACAGCGCCGTCACGCTCCTGATCACCATGGGAGACAACCCCGCTCGGCTGAACACCGAGGCGTCCTCGGCTGCCCTTTGCGGAGCCAGCCCCATCGAGTACTCATCCGTGGCCGGCGGAGCACGCGCAGGCTCAACCATGGCAGCGACTGCTTCCCGTGGGATCGCGCCGGCGGGGACCTGCGTAGACGGGGACCTGATACAACGACGCCGCGCTGGCTTGTTGCGGCTGGGCGCCGTCGTGCAGATGTTCCGTTGAAGTTGCGGGCGTCGGGCACTCAGGCCGCAGGGGTGTCAGTCCGAGAAGTCGAGGCTCTCCTGACCATGGCCGGGGGTGCGTCGAGACTTCCGCGGCGGTTTCGGTTCTTTGGTTGCGTAGGCAGGTACGGGCAGGATGCCCTCGCCCCGTAGGTCGTCGGTGCTGATGAGCGGGCCGCTGCTCACGGCGTCCAGCAGCTGGGCCTGTCGGGGTTCGAGGGCTACGAGGAGCCCGAGCGCGTTGATGAGGTCGAGCAGGTCAACGGTCCACCGAGCAGGCCAGGTTGGGGGCAGGATGTCGTTCAACGGGGTCTGTCGTTCCACATCTGGCTTGCGCTTGCGGAAGCTGAACCACTTGCGGATCACCTGCACCCCGCCGATCCGATAGTCCCAGACTTCCGGCGCCACCGGACGTATGCAGCCCTTGCCCACCGTGAGGGTTCGCGTGGATGAGTCGTAGGAGATGTCCTCAGGTAACCCGTCGCGCTCTCCGATCACGACGACGCATTCCGGTTGTTCCTCCGGGGGAAGCCTCGGGGACGACCCAGGTGAACTGTCGTGGTGGGAGGCGAAGCGCTGGCCGTACGTGTGGATCCACACCGTGCGCCTGCCCACTTCCACGAGCTCCGCCCATAGAGCCGGGTCGCGTGTCATAGGGATACGGGCACCGCGCTCGGCGAGGTTCGCGGCGAAGCGGCGGGTGTAGCCGCTGTGGCCGGCTGTTCCCGCGATGTACGCGAAGAGGTCCTCGGCGGTGACCGTCACGCCGTGCGTCTTGGTGAGCAGCCGCAGCAGGCCAGGGGTGACGTTCGGTTCAGCCTGGTGAGGGTGGCGGTAGAGAGGGGCGACGCGGCCGCCTTCGGTGCCTTTGAAGTGGTGCATGTCGGGCAGCAGGGCGGTGAAACTCACCGCCGGGCCTGGACGGCCTGATTCCGTGTGGAGTTCGGACAGGTAGATCTGACGCTGGTCGTTGTGGGCGAACCACAAGGCCGGTCGCGGAAAGTCGATCACTCGCCTGTCCGCGATGATGTACTGCCTGTCGAAGGTCATCCGGCCGTAGGGAACAGTGACCGGCAACGTCTCCTTCTCCGCGGCAAGGGCGTCCCTTTCCTGCTGCCCGGGCAGTGGCGGTTCCGGCTTATCCGGACGGCGGTCTCTGGTGGTTTTCAGCAGTGCGGCCTTGTCCTCCGCCGGGGCTTGGACGAGCCTGCGCCACCGGCTCTCCAGGACGTCCCGGCTGGGTGAGACGGGCCAGCTGCGGTTGTTCTTGTTGCCGGAGCTCGTCCAGGGCAGCAGGGCGTCCACCGGTGGCATTGCCGACCACTCGGAGTCGGACAGGACGTGAAAAGGCGCGGTCCACTGTGTGGGGCATAGTTGCCAGGAGGTCCCGTCGCGATGACCGTCCAGGCCAAGCCCCTCCAGCCAGTTGAATTTCTCCTCGCGTGTGCCGGCGGGGACGTCGAGTCGCCAGACCCGCGCCGGTGTACCCGTGTCCGGGGCGCCATGGCGGACGAAGACGGCGATGCAGATCTCCCGCTTAACGTCCTGGAAGACACGGGTGCGCGTGTCGGAGTAGGCACCCTCGGGGGAGAGACCGATGACCCAGCCCTCGTCGGCGACCTCGCGCAGGTAGTGGCGCATGCCGGCCGAGCCCTCGCTGTCCAGGTATCCGGAGTTGGTGATGAGGGCGACGATCCCGCTGGGGGCCTTCGGCGCTCCCGAGGCGGTCAACTGGTCGAAGACCTTCCAGGTGGACCACGCCCAGAAGTAGACGTAGAGGTTGTCGAGGGCGTATCCGACGCGTCCGTTGTCCTCTGGGTGGAAGCGGGCGAGGATCGGGCCCTGGCCGTTCGGGTTGCCCTCGGTGACCCAGCGTCCGACGCCCGACTGTCTCGCACCCCGCAGGTAGGGCGGATTGCCGATGACCACCATGACCTTCTCGTCCGCCTTGATCTTGTTCGCCATTCGGCGGTGGCGGGCGATCGCCTCGTACATGAAGCCCAGGTGGTGCTCGACGGCGGGATCGTCGAGGGTGTCGGCCACCAGAAGCCTCGGCGGGCGGCGCGTGATGTCGGCGTCGTGGGACCGGAAGGCGTGGTGCACACGGAGTTCGGCGACGGCGTACGGCCCGGTCTGTTTCTCCAGCCCGACCAGTCGGCCCGAGAGTTCCCGGAGAAGCCCGGACTTGAGCGCCCTGCCGTACTTCAGTGACAGGGACTTGGCGACATGGTCGATGATGTTGATGAGGAAGGTCCCGGTGCCCATGGCCGGATCGACGACGGTGACGTCCTCGCTTCCGTACCCGTCCTCCTGGCCGAGCCGGTCACGCAGCACCTCGTCGGTGAAGCCGACCATGAAGCGGACGACCTCGCCAGCCGTGTAGTACGTACCCGTCCGCCGTCGCAGTTCCGGGTCGTAGGCGCTCAGAAAGCCCTCGTACAGGTGGAGGTAGGCGTCTCCGGTCTCGTCCTTGAACATCTCGGGGTCGACGGCCGACAAGACGTCGATCAGCGGGTCGATGATGCCCCGCAGATCGTCGAGGGCGTCGTCCGTCAGCACAGCCAGCGCCTTGCCCATCAAGGAATGCCGCTTGCCCAGTCGGATCGCGACCTCGGGGAGCGTGAGCCTGCCCAGATCAATGTGCTCAAGGCGAGCCAGCAGCATGGCAAACGTCAGCGTCTGACTGTACTGGTCTGCGAACTCCTCCGGGCGAGCGTCGGGGAAGAGCAGGTCCTTCCAGTTGTCGGCCAGGATCGAGAACGCAGCGTCAGCTTCCCCGTGCTCCTCGCGGGTGAGGCGTTCGGTGACTTCGTCGCGCAGCAGGGCGCAGATTCCCGCGATGCGCTTGACCAGTTCGTTGATGCTGTCGTGGACGATGGGCGCCGGCAGGAAGAAGTGCGTGAGGGCACGCTCGAACCCGGTGTCCGCGACGACGAGTTGCCGGCTACCGGAATCAAGATCTCCGACGAGGGTCCCGGTCGGGCCGACCTGTACGCCGAAACGGTAGACCGCCCACTGGTATCCGTCGGTGTACAGCACATTGTGGAGTGCCTTGATCTTCTCCCACTGCTTGCGGTCGTGGCTCTTCACCGACCACTTCTCCGGATCGGCCCCCGAGCCCGGCTGCTTCAGTTCGACGTGCCCTATGGTCCTGCCTCCGCTGGCGATGGCGAAGTCGGGCCGGATCCCGAGTTCCTTGATGCGACTCTGACCGTGGACGATGAGCTTGAGGCGTTGCCGCAAGGCCATGCCGCGCAGCAGATGCTCCACCGGCGCGGTCAGGCTGTCCTCCTTACTGCTTACCGCCCCTGCGGGACCTTGCAGCTTGGCCCTGACCTCCTCGCCGAACTGGGCGACGAGGTCCGCGACCGATCCGGTCGTGCCCTTTCCCGCCCAGACTTCTCCTCTTGCCATCGGCCCCCCAAGGTTGCACCCACGCCGACGATCAGACCCATACAGAATGCCCATGACATCTCAAGCAGCAAACACCAGTGCATGTAGGTTGATTGGTGACAAGCCGCCAAAGCCCCGCGTACGAAGGTCGGTTGGGGCGTGAGCCGGGAGTGCGTCCCGGGCATGCATCAACGTGCGGAGCGCAATCGGCGGACGTACGGCGATCTTGCAGGCACGCTGGGGCGATCGCGGGGGACAGCGTGCGTGCGTCAAACGAAGCCATCATGGCAGCGGGGCTCCTGGTGATGTCCCCGCTGCTGCTCTCGGAGATCGACCACGTCGCCACCCGCGAGCTCGGCCGTGCAGCGGCGCTCGGCGCGGTCGACGACATCCGGTATTGGGTGCGACGAGGGCGTGCCGTTCTGTCCGAGATCACGGATGATCATCTGGGTGTCACCCAGTCGGTGCGCGCCCGCTATCGCGGCTCAGGGGCCGTAGGGGCTCCAGTGTCCGAGGAAGGGCCTGAGGTCGTCGGCTCGTGGTTCGGGGATGTCGGGCAGTCGGGGTGGTGTGTGCAATGGGTCGAGGCGCTCGACGGTGGATGCTGCCCAGCTGATCCATGCTTCGGCTTCGGTTCTGGTCTGCCCCGGTGGCATGGCCTCGACTCGCGTGCGTACGGCGCTCAAGTACTCCGTCAGTCCGGTGGCGTGGCGCCATGCCACTTCCTGCGCTTCAAAGTGTCTGAAGCGGTATGCCTCGGCGTACCGGATGTGGGCGTCTTCCATGGCGGCTTCCCAGCGGATGCGCTTCTGGCGTGCGGCTTCGATCTCCTCGAGACGTCTGCGTTCGGCGGCTTCGCCGCGGAGGGTGACCTCCTGTGCGATCTCGGCGAGCTGGTCTTCGAGGGGGTGGCCGGGTGCGTCGGCCCATTCGCTCGCCCGGTGCGGTTGGCCGCCGCTGAGGACGAAGCGGAGGCGTTCGGAAGGGGTGTGGTCGAAGCGGGGGATCCTGATCCAGGAGTTCTTCTTGGCGTCGGCGAGTTCCTTCTCGGTGGCGACGTGCTCGGTCCGGTCCTGTTCCTGGAGGACGAGGAACCCCACGGTCTGGCCCTGTGCGGTGATGGTGAAGTGGGGAGACGCTCTGCGGCGGCGATGAGACGGGGGCGCGAAGCCCGTCGCTCCCGCCGAACAGGAGTGTCCTTCGGCCTCGGCAGCGGTGATCAGCGCCTGGATGAGCCGGAGAGCACGTCCTTGGACGGGCCTGGTCAGGCCCAGCGGCTGTCGTTCGTTCTGCATAGCCCGGACCACGGTGTGCGGGCGGGTGAGCCGGGCGGGCACGGGGACGGGTTCGAGGACGGCAAGGCGCCAGGCGGGGATGTCGACGAGCTTGATCTCATACCCGCCACTGCACCAACCCCCGTACAGCTCCTTCGTCTCCGGAATCCTTCCGGATCTGCGCGCCGCGGCGACGCGGGACGGCCACTTCTCCAGGTCCGGACCGCTGCCGGGCTTGACGATCCGGCCGCCTGCCTCCGCGAGCTCTTGCAGCAGCTGCTCCGTGAACGTCACGCGACGCTCTGGAGGAGGGCTTGGCTTTCGCGCGGAGGCCGGAGTTTCCTGCGCTCGGGGGGACGGGGGTTGCGGAGGGGAGACCTGGGTCTTCCGCGGGCGCGATCCACGGGGAGGGTATGTGCCGTGCGCCAGGTAGTGCCGGCCGGCGCTTGTCAGGGCGACGTTCCACTGCCCACCCTTGCGGGAGACCAGGACCAGGCCGCGGTTCTGCAGTGCCTGACAGGTGGTCTTGTAGGAGCTGGTTTCCCAAACGCCGGCAGGGCACCCGTCTTCCACCCACTTCAGCACCAAGAGTTGCCGCTCATTGACCTGCCGTTCCAATGGCCCGCCTTCGCTCGAGGTTGACGTACGACGGCGGCATGGTGTCAGTTCCGCTTGTCAGCGGCGGGTGGTTCGAAACAATTCGCTCGAACGAGCGAAGGCTGACGTGGCTGTGGGCCCCTTCAACCTGGCTGTGAGATCGAGGGGTTGCGGTGACGGAACAACGAAGCCCCAGGTAGATGGGCTAACAGCAACCTTCTCCGCGTAGAGCCCCGAGTCATTGCCCACCCATCCGGGCTGCATCTGTCCACTTCCGTGCTGCGGGCTGCTGCGGCGGGGGTTGGCCGCTCGCCAGCGACAGATCGGCACCCGGCGGCGGCTGACCTGCAGCCGCCAGGCGCTGACGACCCTGGCCCGCCTGCGCTGCAACCACACCTTTGCCGAGCTCGCGGCCAGATTCCGCGTGGGCCTGCCCCCAGTCGTGTCGCCGCGCGAAGTCAAAAACCAGGCTGCGGAGGAACGTCTGATCGCACGAGGCGGACTTGCGCGGCTGGTATGCGGCCGGGCAGGTAGACGAATCCGTTGCCGTTGTCGAGGAGCAGCCCCTCATCGATGCCGTCCACGGACCAGATGTCAACCGGCCCGCCAGTGTTGTTGATCTGGAGGAAGAACTCTGCTGTCTCCTCGCCCAGACAGACGAAGATCCCCTCCACCTCAGGGCGGCGGCTGCCGGCGATGCCCCGTGCGGCGCCCATCCGGGTCCAATCCAGGCCATGCTGTGCGATCGACTGCCGATTGAGCACGGACGAAACGTCGAAGAGGTTCGACGTATCAAACACGTCAGAAGTATAGGAGGCAGTGAGGCTTCCTCCTCAGACTGAGGCGGTCGGCTCCAGGGTGGGGACGGCCTTGACGAGGTCGGTGATACGGGTGGTGCCGCAGCGGAGCTTCCGCAGTAGGCGCCGGGACTTGAGGGTGGCATGGCCTGTTCGCCGAGTGCGCGGATCTTCCGGCGGCGGGGTTGACGGCCTTCTTCGCGGCGGAGAGCTTGTTCCAGCGGCCGCGGAAGGGGATACGGACGGCGGGGCCGGAGCCCTGGTACGACTTGTCGGCCCGGCATCGGATGCCGCCGGTGTTGACGGCGTCGAGCAGACGATGGGAGCGGGCTGCCCGGACGGCCATGCCCTCTGCCCTGCCCACCCTTCGGCGTCCAGCTCCCCGCCTGTGTGACATCCGGACTCGCCGACGTTCCCGACACCCTCCCATCGACGAAGACCGTATTCTCCTCATCAACCGCCTCGCCGCACGCAACCACCAGGAAGGCACCGTCGGTCCGTTCGCCGCTCTCGTCGTCGAGACCGAGACCGGCCGCATCCGATCAGCGGGCGTCGACCTGGTTCCGGCCTTCGATCTCTCCTCCACCCGCGCCGAAGTCGTCGCCCTGCCGCTCGCGCAGGCCGGCCTCGACAGCTGGGACCTGGGTGCCCCCGGAGGACCCGCCCTGGACCGCGTCGTCAATCGGCGGACCTGCGTCATGTGTTACTGCGCCGCGATGTGGTCAGGCGTGCGCCGCCTGCTCATGGCCGGCCACGGACGCGAGGTTGAGGACCTGACCGGCTTCGACGAAGGCCCCATGCGGGAGGACTCCCACGCGCACGGGAGGCGCTGACGAACCAGATGCTGGGGAATGTGGAGTTGCGGACGGCGGCTCGGCTGACCGGGCGATTGGAGACCGTTGCCGGGTTGGCGCCGTTAGCCTGTGGCTATGTCAGAGCGTGTCCTGCCCGGTCGCACGAACGGCCTGATCACCCTGGTTGCCGCGGACACCCTGTGGGTGGATTTGACGGCCGACAGTGCTGTGCCGACGGCTCCCGGGGCGTTCACCTGCTCTCCTGCCCGTGCCCGGTTGGGGTACGTCCTGCTCGGCAGCCGTGCAGTGGCGACGGTGCGGGCGAGCGGCGGTCAGTGGAGTGTTGCGGAGGCTGAGGTGCGCCGGGCGGCCGCGGAACTGAACACGGTGGGGATGGATCGGCAGGACCTCGTCCGCATCGGTCCCTTTCGTGGGGTGCCGAGGCAGGAGTGCGACGAGGAAACGCCGCTGCGTTGGCGCCGGCGCATCACGGGGGAACTGCAGGAGCTGGGCGGCCCCGAGCGGGCAGCACGACGTGAAGTCGGCCAGCCGTACCATCTGGCAGGGATCGACTGGCGACAGATACTCGTGGAGCAGACCCGCGACGGGACGCAGCGTACGTGGTGGCTGCCGCGCTCTGTGGTCAGGCTGCTGGACGCGGCCGAGCACACCGAAACCCAGTGGGTGCGAGCCGCGCGGACCCGCCAGGCAAACGCAGCCGTCACCGAGCCGCCCTCCCATCCCCGGCAGGCCCGAGACGCCGACGGTCGGCAGACGCGCCCCGAGGGCCCCACCGCCTCACTGCGCCCGTACAACAGAGAGCTGGAAGGCCAGCTGTACTCGGTGCTCAGCAGGAAGCCCGGTACCTCCCGCAGGGTGGCCGGGTGGGCGTGCGCCGTCTGCCGCACTGCACCCGCCACCGTGCTCGACCACTGCCACGAACACGGCTACGTCCGCGCCCCCGTCTGCCAGTCCTGCAACACACTGGAACGCCCCGACCACCTGTACTGCAACGACATCCGCGTGGCGAACCGCTACACACGCCTCTTCCGCACCGATACCGACGACTGGCTCCGCCACTGGCACCGCTGCCCCGGCTGCCGCGCACGCACCACCCTGCCCCTGCCGCACCTCGCCGCATGGACCGCCCACATAGCCTGCCGATCGCTGCGCCCGACCCACCGCGCCGCGCGCGGTCGCAAGCCCTGCGGTGTCCTGCGCGTGTCCTGGACGGGCAGTCAGAACGCGCCCCGTTCCTGCCTGCTCACTGTCGCCGTCGACTTCTGTCCCTCCGGCGAGCACCGTGTCCTTGCGCGAGTCCCCTACCGCGAAGCCGCCGAGCGGTTTCGCGTCTGGTTGGCCGAGACGGCCCCCGCCGTCGCCGCCGCGGCCGGTCCCGACCGCCTGGACGGCCTCCCCACCCAGCCCCGGCCAGTCATCGCGGACACCAGCGGCGAGGACCTAGAACTGTTTTGAGCGGGCACCGGGGGACCTGAGATTCCACTGTCACCTCGCAGCGGCTGGCCCCGACGCGGTCACCCCGCACGCCCCAGCGAAATGCGCAGCAGAGTCCTTGCGGTGGGTACGGCGACGCTTGATCTCCATGGCCTGGACAGCGTGCGTGATCAAAGGCTTCGAGAACCTTGATCATCAGGGGCTCGCGCTCTCGTTGCTGAAGCGGGCGAACCGGTCACGGCGATGCATACGTAGGCGATCAACTCATCTCGCCCACTGGGAACGCATCAGTCCTGTCTGGTGGTTTGCGACCTAAAGGATCACCTCGGGAGTCCTACGCACTCGGCCGATAGCCGTCGCCCTCTGTCCTTGCCGATGGCGAAGATGTGTGCGGTGTCCGCAATGCTGCGCTGCCGGTCGACCTGCACGGTCCGCAGCGCCTGCCCGAGGCCATTGAGTCCGTCGACGCGCAGTGTGGCCGTCATGCGGTCTTCCGCGGCTGCTCATCACCCTGAGCCTGCTGGCCCAGCCGTTCGAGCAACTCACCGCACAGATCGACGAGTTGAACCGGCGCCTGACCCGGCTCGTCGACCCCCACGCCGCGCAGCTGCTCGTACCGGTGGGCATCGGCCCGGACAGCGCCGTCACTCTCCTGATCACCATGGGAGACAACCCAGAGCGGCTGAACACCGAGGCGTCCTTCGCCGCTTTGTGCGGAGTCAGCCCCATCGAGTACTCCTCGGGCCGTTGGACCTCGCGCCGACTCAACCGTGGCGGCGACTGCCAGACCAACGCCGCCCTGCACCGTATCGTGTTCACCCGGCTGCGCGTCGACGCCCGCACCCAGGCGTACTACGAACGCCGCACTCAGGAGGATGCTTCGCCGTCTGATCGAAGAACATCTTCTCGTATCCCCGGAAGGTGTTTGCGTCAGGCAGTCACTTCGAGTTCGGCGGAGTCGGCCAGTCCGTTCCCTGTACGGCGGCGTTGAGGACGTCGCCGAGTCGGAGCCATGCCGTGGGTCCGGAGTATGACGCCGGACTGGTGGCGAAGCGGGACCATGCCTCATCGCTGTCACCGAGCGCGTCCAGTACCACCGCTGCCACGGCCTTGTGGGCTGTTCTGTAGCGGGGGCTACCGACGGTCAGGGCCGTCCACGCCGGCAGGGCTCGAATCACCTCGGGTGTGAGGTCCGGCAGCGCCAGCACCTGACGGGTCCACGCCTCCCTCAAGTTGGGTCCGCCGCCCAGGCGCTTGCGGAGTTCTGTGGTGATCTGGGCCAGGGCTCCCCCCGGGGAGGAGTGGCGTGCCAGGATTTCGGAGAAGGACAGCTTCGACCGGTACGTGGAACTGGCGAAGGATAGCAGTGCCAGTTCCACGAGAGCGTCGTCTCCGGCATGCCGGGTCAGGTAGTCGCTGAGGGCCTCCTCGGAGGCGCGTGCCAGGTCGCGGACGGTGACTTGGTGGGGGTCTCCGAGTGCCGATCCGGGTGACGGTGCGGCAGGGTCACCCAGGATGCGTTCGATGGCCGTGCGAAGCTCGTCGAGCCGACGGTCTTCCTGTTGTGTCTCGTAGTCGACGCGTTCCCAGGGGCTGCGTGAGCGGGGACGCATGTGCCTGACCACGGCACGGGCTTTCTCTTTCACTTCCTCCGTCACGTGCGGTAGATGCAGCAGTGCCGCATGCAGCCAGCGCAGGTCGCGGGGGCTCGGGCGGACGGAGTCCGGGTCGGGCTCCCACAGGTGCAGGGCCTTCACGGCCGCGGCTGCGAAGCGCCGGCCGAGCGTGGCGAGGAGTTCCTCGGATGCCAGCCAGGCGTGCGGCCTGCCGTAGCGAGTCTTCGCTTCCGAGGGGGTCAGGATGTAGCGCCAGGAGCCGTTCGCGCTGGACGAGGCCCAGGAGACTGCTGCATGCAGGCCGAACGTGCGGATGTCGGCAGAGTTGTCGAAGTAGTCCTCAATGCGGTCGCGCACCTCGGGCTTCAGGGTGTCGAGCTCGACGGCGAGCCGCGCACGCACCTCGTCCTCGGAGATTCCGTCCCGCAGCATCTGGCACACGCGAGTGATGAGGTCGCTGACGGCAAAGCTGGCAAGGTCCTCGGTGGCCATCTCTTCCAGCAAGGACGGTTCCACGTGCCACGGGACAGTTCCGAGGAGGTGATCTCGAATGGTGGTCCGGGAGCGGTTGTCCTGCGCCCAGTCGATCAGCTGACGGTGCCGGCTGGTCTGCACGGTAACGATGTGTTCCCACATGCCGTTCCAGGCTTCCCGGGCGGCCCAGAAGCTGTCGAAGCGCGTGAGGGCGCCGTCCTCGTCGGATTCGTCCTTGGCGCGGAGCCGAGGAAACTCCGGGAGGTGGTCGAGCGCGGCGAAGAACACGGCGTCGTGGAGACGGGATTCGCGCAGGATCAGCTGGGGGACTCCGGGCTCCTTCACCAGCTCAGGACTCATCGGCTGCCTCTGCGGGCAACGGTCCTTCAACTCGGACACCACAGCTGAGGCCAGTGCGTCACCACAGCCTTCGCGACCGAGAGCGCCCAGTTGCGCGGCGGAGCAACTGCGCAGTGCCTCCTGGCGCAGTGAACGTGGGCACGAGGGGTGTGCGAGCGCTGCACGGGCCAGGAGCAGAGGCGAGCCCTCGTACGGCTGGGCTTCCTCCTTCAGACCGCTGTCGACGGCAGCCTCGAGTATCCACTGCGGAGCGGAGGCGCTGAGTGCGCCACTGAGCAGCGCCAGCAGGAGATCGTCGCGATGGGTTCCTTCCGGCAGCTCTCGGGCCTTCTCCAGCGCCATACCGATCGGCGGGGAGCCAGGGCCCGCCTCCGCGACGATGGCGAGCAGGAATTCGATGGGCAGCCCGGAGCGCGGCTCATCAGTGGTCATGCAGTCCCCCACGTTTCGTCATAGCTGCGGTGCCTATGGTGGCCCATGCCTCTGACACTTCGGAGGTGATGAACAGAGTTCGGCTCACAGTGGGTGTTCTGGTCCGCGCGTGCCGGCGCGTTGGGGAGGCCGTCACCCGTACGAGTCATTGCGGAGCGACAGGGGGCCGGTGTGGGCTGGGCCCATGCATCGGTGGTCCCCTCTGAACGAGCGGCAGCAGGCACTCCTCGGTCGTCTCGCGGCGGGTGTGACCTTCGACGCACAGGGCGCGAGTGGGTGGCGTTCGGTATACGCAATGCGGGACCGCGGGTTGGTGACGGTCACCCGTGGAGGCGATGCTGTCGAGGTCAGGGTCACGCCGGCCGGACACTTCTACCTCCAGCACGGCCACCATCCGGACCGCCCCGCGTCGGCGCTTGAGGCGGCTGTGGGTGCTGCTTCGGGCCCGGGAGAGCCCGAGACCGCCGGACCGGATGGTGAGGGGACGCGGCCGGCGGCTCGGCGACGGAGCCGCGTGCCGTACAGCGAGAGACCCGTGGCCCGGGCGCGGCGCGCGAAGGCGACGGACCTCGTCGAGCGGCTCGTCGCGGAGGGGAGTGTCGTCGTCAGGGATCCGGACGAGGCAGAGGCGGCGGAGTGGCGGCGTGCCGTCAACTATGCGAAACGGCATGGACTCGAGCCTCCCGGGAAGCGCATCGAGAAACGGAGCTACGGCCGTCGCGGGCTGGAGTTGTACTTGGCGACTGGCCCGCACCCGAACTCGCGAGAGCAGGAACCGGATGAGACGCCGCGTGTCACAGTCCCCGCGCAGTTACGTGCGGCGCACCCGGTCGTGCTGGCGCTGCGGGACGACGAGGGGCGGCTGGCGATGCCGTCGGTGCTCCGCCGCCGGGCTCTCCTGCTGCTTCAGGGCCTGGCCGCCGAAGCCGTACGGCGAGGACACGAGATCCGCGACAGACCAGGCTGCAGTTGGCGCGTCGGCGAGGTCGACGTGGTCATCGGCGGCTACGCCTGTGCTGTCACCATCCAGCAGGAGTTCCCGCAGTCCACTGATCCGGAACGGTCCAGGAAGCTGGTCATCGAACTCGGATACCCCCGCTCGGCCCGGCAGAGCAGGTGGGGAGACCGCAAGCGGTGGGTATTGGAGGACGTCCTCGGCGCGGTGTTCAAGGAGATCGAGGCCCGGGCTGTGGAAGACGGGCTGCGCAGGCAGGCTGAGGCGCTTGCCAAGGCGGAGCGGGAGGTCCGCTGGCGAGCGGCCATGGAGGAGGCGAAGGAACGGGCGGCACAGGCCCAGTTCGCCGGAATCCTTCTCGAAGAGGTCGGCAGGTGGCAGGAGGCGACGGCGCTGCGTGCGTACTGCGATGCCTTGGAACACCGAATCGCGGAGGAAACCGACGCCGACGAGCTTCAACTTGTTTCAGCGCGCCAATGGCTGGCCTGGGCGCGCCGATATGCGCGGTCCGTTGATCCGTTGCATCGACTGCCCGATATGCCGGCCCCCAAGGATCCGGGACCGGAGGAGCTGAAGCCGTTCCTGAAAGGCTGGAGTCCATACGGGGCGGATGAGAAGCGGTATGGCTGGGGTGACCGGCGTTGACCCGGGCACGAGGGTCTCCAGCCTGACTGGTGGAGAACACACGAGAAGAGGTTTCCCAACTTTATGCGCCACCGCGCGACCTCTCGCCGAAGACTCGATTTACGCAATTTTCCTGGCGAAAGGAAGCATCGTGGTGCCCAATTCGGTTCACGCGATCACGAACACCTTCCACCGTCATCCGCTGGTCGTAACGGGTTGCCGTCGCCCGGAACTGCTTGGACTTGTTCACCGCGCGCTCAGCGGAGGAGCCAGAGTCTCCACCGAGGAGGCCCACGACGCGGAGGTCATCGCCGTGCACACCGGCCTCACCATCACCGCCGACTCAGCTCCGCGGCGGGGTGAGCACCACGAAGTCGGCGTTTGACGGGTCGAGGCAGACGGCCAGTCGGCCGACGCCCTCCGCGTCAGTGGGCCCCATCTGCACGCCGCCGCCGTTCTCGGTGACCCTGGCTACCGCGGCGTCGCAGTCGGTGACGTTGAAGACCGGGTGCCAGTACGGCCGCCCGTCCGCCAGGGCGAGGTTCTCCTTGGATATCTCCATGAGGCCGCCGTGCATGCGTTCCTCGGGAAGTCCGGCGGGAGTGATGAGGGAGTACACGCCTGCGCCGCCCGGCAGCTCCATGTCACTGAACTGCCAGCCGAAGATGCCGCCGTAGAATTCCTTGGAGGCTGAGGCGTCGCTGGTGTAGAGCTCTGTCCAGGACAGTGAGCCGGGCTGGTCCACCAGTTCGACGCCCTTGTTCGTCCCCGGTTGCCAGACGGCGAACTGGCCGCCCAGCGGATCGCTGTACTGCGCCATCCGGCCCCATTCGTCGAGGTCCATCGGCGCCACCCGCACCGTGCCGCCGGCACGCTCGACGGCCTGGGTCGTGGCGACCGCGTCGGTGACGCTGAAGTAGATCATCCAGGCCGAGCGTGCACCTTCCTCGGTGAGCTTGCCGAGCCCGGCGACGATCTTGCCGTCCTTGCGGAACATGCCGCCTTCCATGTCCTCACTCTCGCCCATGGGCTCGTAGTCCCAGCCGAGCACGGTGCTGTAGAAGGACGCGGTGGCGCGGACGTCGGGGGCGCCGAGGTCGAGCATGCAGGGGGAGCCGGGGGCGAAGTCCGTGGTGATCATGGCGATGATTCCCTTCGGTGGATCCCTGATGAATCCAGCGTGTCACCGGGCAGTGACCGTCGCGCGCCGACCGCCCTCCGTGGGCGATATGGCATGGAGGGGTGAGCCCGCGCGGGGCGGTCACCGCCCCCGGCGTGACTTCCGCAGGGCCGGCGGGGATGAGTACGGAACGGCTGTTGGTGAAAGCCCGGGCCTTCCTCCACGGCCGCTGATGATCTTGTCCCGATTGTCATTCGTTCCCGTGTCACAGACGGCCGGGCTGCCTCGTCTCCGGTTGGGAGACAGACTGGTGGAGTCAGGAAGGTGATGGTCATGCGGGTGTTCGTGGCAGGCGGCAGCGGGGTCCTGGGGCGGCGGCTGGTGCCGCAGCTCGTAGCCCGTGGGCACCAGGTGACGGCTACGACGACGAGCGAGGCCAAGCTGGGCTTGCTGGCGCAGCTGGGCGCGCAGGGCGTCGTGATGGACGGGCTGGATGCGATGTCGGTCGGCGAAGCGGTGGCGGCAGCCCGGCCGGACGCCATCGTGAACCAGATGACCGCTATTTCCGCGGCGCACGCCGGCAAGCCCGACATGAGGCACTTCGATCGGTTCTTCGCCACCACCAATCGGCTGCGCTCCGAGGGGACGGACCATCTGCTGGCCGCCGCCGAGGCGACCGGCGTGTCCCACGTCGTCGTGCAGAGCGCCGGCATCTGGAACGGCATCCGCGAGGGCGGATGGGTGAAGACCGAGGCGGACCCGCTGCCGCGGGAGACGGGGAAGTTCCGCGCGACGGCGGAGGCGATCGGCCACCTCGAGGACGTGGTCGTCAGGGCCGGCGGCGCGGCCCTGCGCTACGGCGGGCTCTACGGGCCGGGTGCCACCGACGACATGGTCGAGCTTGTGCGCAAGCGGCAGTTCCCGCTCGTCGGGGGCGGCAAAGGCTATATGTCGTGGGTGCATCTCGACGACGCGGCGAGCGCAACCGTGCTTGCCGTGGAGCAGCGGGCGAAGGGCGTGTTCAACATCGTCGACGACGATCCTGCCCCGGCCCGCGAGTGGCTGCCGTATCTGGCTGCGTGCGCGGGGGCGAAACGGCCGTTGCGGGTTCCCAAGTGGCTGGCACGGCTGCTGGCCGGGGAGTTGGTGGTGACGATGATGAGCGAGGGGCGCGGCTTCTCCAACGCCAAGGCAAAGCGCGAACTCGGTTGGGAGCTGCGCCACCCCTCGTGGCGCCAGGGCTTCAAGGAAGAGCTGGCGCGAAAGGAGGTGCCGGCGTGCCCCGGACCGAGGAGTTTCGGACCGGCGGCTGAGTGAGATCGCAGGACACCGGGCCGCGGCCTTCTTCCAGACCACGGGCATCGACCGCGTCGAGCGGGTCCTGATCGACAACGCCTGGCCCTACCGCAAGAGCTGGCCCTTGCAGACCCCGGCGCGGTCGGCAAGCTCACCCGCGCCCAGCGGGTCGGGGCGGAAGCGAGAACGAGGAGCGCGAAAAAGTTCAGAAGGTGAGCCACACCCCAACCGCGCTGTGATGATGCACAGATAACATCCAGCTTCCAGGCATGGGTGTATCCCTTCTGCGTGCGTCCGGCCTTTCACGCCCTGCCGGTGAAGGAGAACGGAAGCCCCTGTGAGCAGTTCTCGCTCTGGCGGGCGGGTGTTGCCCGCCCGCTCTGGTGACCCGAGGCGGGTCGGTCCGTACCGGATCATCGGTCGTCTCGGCTCGGGCGGTATGGGCACAGTTCACGTCGGCCTCGACGCCGCCGGCCTCCGCGTCGCGGTGAAGGTCGTTCATTCCGCGCAAGCCGAGGATCCCGAGTTTCGGGCCCGGTTCCGCCGTGAAGTTCAGCTCTCCGCGCGTGTGCAGGGGCCGTTTCTCATACCTCTGCTCGCCGCTGACCCGGATGCCGATTTGCCGTGGCTGGCCACTGCGTACGTCCCAGGGCTCACCCTCGACCGGCATCTCGCGACCTACGGGCCGCTTGCCGAGAGCACCTTGTACGCCTTCGCGACAGGCACCGCCCAGGCTCTCGCGGCCATCCACGCTGCTGGTGTCGTCCATCGGGATGTCAAGCCGCAGAACGTCATACTCACCCCTGCCGGCCCCCGCGTCCTCGACTTCGGTATCGCCCACGCCGCCGACGGTACGTCCGTGACCCGCACCGGCATCATGACCGGCACCCCCGGCTGGATCAGCCCAGAGCATTACCGCGCCGGCACCGCCGGCCCCGAAGGCGACTTGTTCGCCTGGGGTGCGCTCGTCGCCTACGCTGCCACCGGACGCCTGCCCTTCGGCACGGGAGCTCCTGACGTGGTCGCCTATCGCGTCCTGTCCGAGGAACCCGACCTTCTTGGCCTGCCCGACGAACTTCGCACCATCGTGGCGAGCGCCCTGGCCAAGGAGCCGGGCAGCCGAACCACCGCGAGTGAGGCCGCAGAGGAATGCGCTGGTCTTCTTGCGGCTCAGGCCACACAGGTCATCCCGGCCGGTGGGGAACCGACGCTGGTCGGTGATCTCGTCGAGGCTGAGTGGGACGTGCCCGCCGCGGAAGACCTGGCCTGGCAGTCTCCCGCCCGTTCGAGAAGGCGCATGGTGGGCATCGCTGTGGCCGTGGGCGTTGTCGTCGGTGGACTGACGGGTGGAGCGCTTGCCCTTCAGTCCGGCGGGACGGAGACACTGCCGTCGAGTTCCCGCAGCCACGTCAGCGCGTCCTCCTCGGCGATCACCGATCTGTCCTCTTCCGCTTCATCGACGGTAAGTCCCCGGGCGCCGGGCACGACACCACCGGTGGACGCCGACGAAGCCACGACCGCCACATGGCGTGCGGCCCGCCGCGCCAAGGGAGAGGCTGAGATAGAGACCGAGGCCGCGATCGGCCACGATGTCGCTCTGGGAGTCGGCGAGGAGTACGACTACAGCGGCCAGTACGACGTGAGCTACGCCCAGCCGAGGAAAGAGATCTACATCGCCATCAGCGGCCCGACTGTCGAGTCACGCGTCGTTCAGGGAGCGGCCAAGGATGCCTGTCTCACCCTGCGCATGATGGCGGACATCTACAAGGACCTTCCGTACGACGAGTATGTCCTGGTGGACAACACCACCCCCACGGCACCCGCGATCGTGTGGGAAGACGACTTCCGCACCAAACACCGGCTGCGTCACACAGACCGTCGAACGCAGCACCTCCGACCAGGGGCAGGACCCGAACTGGCAGCCCAGCGAAGCCGGCCTGAGGGCGGCGCAGATCCCGAGTGTCGACAAGGACGAGATCCGAGTGGCAACCGAGGCGGTCCACCAGCTTTTCGTGGAGTGGAACGGCAATTCCCGGCTGTTCCACGACCCCCGCTACATCAGTGACGAGAACACCAGCATCGGCTTCGCACCCCACGAAGGCGTGATGTACGTGTGGGCGACCAAGCCCGAATGGGACCAGAGCACGCGGGAGGACTGGGGGCAGATAGCCGCAGGTGTGGCCTGCCGGTCAATCCTCACCGAATCCCGCGCCCGGCCGGAATGGGGCTACGCCCAGTACGCGGTGGCGGTCCTCGACGGCACCGGCGGTACGGACTTTCTTCGCTGGGGTTCCGTCGGCAGTTGCGCGAGCTGAGCCTCCTCACATTTCGGCTCACCGTCAGCGGTGTCCACCGTCCTGTAAGGCGGGCCACACGGCTGCCCGTCAATGCCGGTCGCAAGTGAACGACGAGTCATCTCATTGTCAGCCCGTCCAGGCCAGGTTGAGCGCCGGTTCGGACGAAGCCATCCGACTGTGGTCGGGTCAGGCCGTTGTATCGGGATCAGTGGGACGGTTGCGCGGTGCCGTCCCGGACGGGGGTCTGACTCATGAGATCTATGACCGAAGTGTCCAGTCACAGGCTTGTCGACTGCCGTTGCGGGATGGCGACTGCCGGTACCGAGCCACCGGGCGTGTCCCAATAGGGGCCTTGCCGCGTTCCAGGCGCCATCACGGTTCAGACCGCCCGAGCGGGCCGGTGCCATCCACCCAGGAGCACGTCATCACGTGGGAGGCGAACCATCATGACGAGCCGACAGCGCAGTACTTCCTCAAGCACGGATCCTCCCGTTCGGCGCGAGGTCGTCCTGGGCGTGGATACGCACGGCGAGGTGCATGTCGCCGCCGTGGTCTCCCCGCTCGGGAAGATCTTGGGGACCGAGTCCTTTCCGGCGACGGCGGCCGGCTACCGGCAGCTGCTGGTGTGGGCCCGTAAGCGGGGGACAGTGCGCCGGGCCGGCGTGGAGGGCACTGGCACCTTCGGCGCGGGCCTGTCCCGCTACCTGCTGGCCCAGCGGGTCGAGGTATATGAGGTGAACCGACCCGACCGCTCGGCCCGCCGGCTGCTGGTCAAGTCGGACCCGTTCGACGCGCAGGCCGCCGCTCGAGCCGTGCTCAGCGGTCGCGCCTGGGCCCGGGCCAAGTCCGGCGACGGCCCGGTGCACAGTGCCCGGATCTTCAAGCTCGCCAAGGACTCCGCAGTCAAGGCCCGCACCCAGGCGATCAACCAGCTCAAGGCCGTCCTGGTCATCGCCGACCCCGCCCTCCGGGAACGGCTGTCGAGCCTGGGCAATGCCGAGCTGTTCCGTACCTGCGCGCGCCTCGCCCCGTACGACGTTGGGGCAGACGAGGACGCGGTGGGCCAGGCCACCCACCTGACGTTGCGCATGCTCGCCGAGCGCATCGAGCAACTCACCGCTCAGATCGACGAGCTGAACCAACGCCTGACCCGGCTCGTCGAACGCCACGCCCCACAGCTGCTCGAACCTGTGGGCATCGGCCCGGACAGCGCCGTCACGCTCCTGATCACCATGGGAGACAACCCCGAGCGACTGAACACCGAGGCGTCGTTTGCTGCCCTTTGCGGAGTCAGCCCCATCGAGTACTCTTCCGGCCGTCGGAGCACGCGCCGGCTCAACCACGGCGGTGATCGCCAGGCCAATGCCGCCCTGCACCGCATCGTCTTCACCCGCCTGCGCCACGACCCGCGCACCCAGGCGTACTACGAACGCCGCACCCAGGAGGGCAAGACCCGGCGTGAGATCATCCGATGCCTCAAGAGATATGCCGCCCGCGAGGTCTTCAACCTGGTCAGGACGGTATCCACCCATCCCCCGTTATAGGGGCGTCCGTGAGACGTGAGAGGGTCTGGGGCGTGAGTGAGACACCACCGAACCCCCTGCAATACCGCTTTGACGGGCCAGAAGACGCTCCGGTCCTGATCTTGGGTCCCTCACTGGGTACCACATGGCACATGTGGGACCGCCAGGTTCCCGAACTCGCACAACAGTGGCGGGTGTTCCGCTTCGACCTGCCCGGCCACGGCGGCGCCCCGGCCTACCCGGTGGGCTCGGTCTCCGACCTCGCCGCGCGGCTGCTCGCCACGCTGGACGGGCTCGGCGTGCAGCGCTTCGGCTACGCGGGCTGCGCCCTGGGCGGCGCGGTCGGCGTGGAACTCGCCCTGCGGTACCCGGAGCGCGTCGCCTCGCTCGCACTGATCGCGGCCTCGCCCCGGTTCGGCACGGCCGACGAGTTCCGGCAGCGGGGCGTGATAGTGCGCACGAACGGCCTCGATCCCATCGCCCGCACATCGCCCGACCGCTGGTTCACCAGCGGCTTCGCGGCCGCGCAGCCCGCCATCACCGAGTGGGCGGTGCAGATGGTGCGCACCACCGACCCCGGCTGCTACATAGCGGCCTGCGAGGCGCTCGCCGCGTTCGACGTACGGTCCGAGGTCGGTCTCGTGGGCGTGCCGACGCTGGTCCTCGTCGGCTCGGACGACCAGGTCACCGGCCCCGCGGAGGCGCGCACCCTGGTCGCCGGCATCCCGGACGCCCGCCTGGCCGTCGTACCGAGCGCCTCCCACCTGGTTCCGGTGGAGCAGCCCGCGGCCGTCACCGACCTGCTGGTCCGCCACTTCTCCACGGCCTGGCAGCCCGCCTACGACTCCACCACCGGGCAGGCGGCCGTCCCCGGCATCCCCGTCCGCGCGGTCATGACCGCGCCCCAGCCGCTGCAGCCCGTGGCGATCGCGGAGATCGCGCCCGCCCCCGTCCTCGAACCGCCGCAGGTCATGGGCCGCCCCGATCCGTACGACGCGGGGCTGAAGGTGCGTCGGGAGGTGCTCGGCGACGCCCATGTCGACCGGGCGCTGTCGCAGGCGGACGACTTCTCCGGCGACTTCCAGGAGTTCATCACCCGCTACGCCTGGGGCGAGATCTGGGACCGTCCCGGCCTCGACCGGCGCTCCCGGTCCTGCGTCACGCTCACCGCGCTGGTCGCCGGCGGCCACCTGGAGGAGCTCGCCTTCCACACCCGCGCCGCGCTGCGCAACGGCCTCACCCCGGACGAGATCAAGGAGGTGCTGCTCCAGGCGGCCGTCTACTGCGGCGTACCCGCGGCGAACAGCGCGTTCAAGGTGGCGCAGCAGATCATCCGCGAGGAGACCACCCCCACCGAGTGAGCCCCGCCGGCGGCGCGGGGGCAGGATGGAATCCATGACGGCTCTGAAACTCACGAAGATGTCGCATGCCTGTGTCCGCCTGGAGAAGGACGGCCGCACGCTCGTCCTCGACCCCGGCGGGTTCAGCGAGGCGGACGCCGCGCTCGGCGCGGAGGCGATCCTCGTCACGCACGAGCACCCCGACCACTTCGACGAGGAGCGCCTGCGGGCGGCCCTGGAGGCCGATCCGGCCACCGAGATCTGGACCCTGAAGTCGGTCGCGGGGAAGCTCTCCGCCGTCTTCCCCGGCCGCGTCCACACCGTCGGCCACGGCGACACGTTCACCGCGGCGGGCTTCGACGTCCAGGTCCACGGCGAGCTGCACGCCGTCATCCACCCGGACCTCCCGCGCATCACCAACGTCGGCTATCTCGTCGACGGCGGCCGGGTCTTCCATCCCGGCGACGCGCTCACCGTCCCCGACCGGGCCGTCGAGACGCTGATGCTCCCGGTGATGGCCCCCTGGAGCAAGATCTCCGAGGTGATCGACTACGTCCGCGAGGTGCGGCCGCAGCGCGCCTACGACATCCACGACGCGCTCCTCACCGACCTCGCCCGCCCGATCTACGACAACCAGATCGGCGCCCTCGGCGGGGCGCGGCACCTGCGGCTGGCGCCGGGGGAGAGCACGGCGCTGTGAGTGTCAGTGGCGCCCGGTAGGTTGTGAGGCATGCGCATCGCGACCTGGAACGTGAACTCGATCACCGCCCGCCTGCCGAGGCTCCTGGCCTGGCTGGAGAGCAGCGGCACCGACGTGCTGTGCCTCCAGGAGGCCAAGGTCGCCGAGGCGCAGTTCCCGCTCGACCAGCTGCGCGAGCTGGGCTACGAGGCGGCGGTGCACGCCACGGGCCGGTGGAACGGCGTGGCGGTGATCTCCCGCGTCGGCATCGAGGACGTGGTCAGGGGCCTGCCAGGCGACCCCGGCTACGAGGGCGTCACCGAGCCCCGCGCGATCTCGGCGACCTGCGGTCCGGTCCGCGTCTGGTCGGTGTACGTGCCGAACGGCCGGGAGGTCGACCACCCGCACTACGCCTACAAGCTCCAGTGGTTCGAGGCCCTCAAGGCCGCCGTCGCGGGGGACGCGGCGGGCGGCAGGCCCTTCGCGGTGATGGGCGACTACAACGTGGCGCCGACCGACGACGACGTCTACGACGTGGCCGCCTTCGAGGGCCTCACCCACGTCACCCCCGCCGAGCGCGCCGCCCTGGCCTCCCTGCGAGAGGCCGGCCTGTCGGACGTGGTCCCGCGCCCCCTGAAGTACGACCACCCCTTCACGTACTGGGACTACCGCCAGCTCTGCTTCCCCAAGAACCGCGGCATGCGCATCGACCTGGTGTACGGCAACGAGCCTTTCGCCAAGTCGGTGAAGGACGCCTACGTGGACCGCGAGGAACGCAAGGGCAAGGGAGCCTCGGACCACGCCCCGGTCGTGGTCGACCTGGAGGTGTAGCTCCTCGCCGCGTCGGGTGGTGCGGCGCGTGTGCCGGGGCGGGAATTCGACCCTCGGCGCGGGCCAGCGCGCCTGTGGTGCGGGCACCGGTGCGAGTGTCACGCTGGAGCTATGAACATCCCTTTCCTGGGCAACAGGAGCAAGAAGTACCGTGCGGCGGTGCTGGCCGAGGACCCCGAGGGGATCGCCGAACTCCTCTCCGAATGCGAGCTGTTGCGTTCCCACGCGGCCCGCGAGGGGATCGGACTGGACGACACGGCCGCGTCGTTGGAGGCGTTGGACCAGCTTCCGCCGCGCTGGCGCGACGACGAGGAGAGCCTGCCCTGGTTCGGCCATGACGCCGGGCTCTACCTGGGCACGGTCGTCGTGCGCACGGTGCCCGGCGCGGCCTGGGCGATCCGGTCCGACGGGGAGGCGGTCGTCCGGCTGGTGTCCGGCCGGGAGGTGGACGTCGTCACGGCCGGGCGGGAATGGTCCGCGACCGGGACTCCCGAGCTGTCGCAGCTGTACGCCGAGGTGGCCGAGAACTAGGAGAAGTCTTAAATAAGGCTAATGACTGAAAAGTGCGTGTCGTACCTTAACGCCGACCTTATGTGGATAGTTTGCGGCAATCACGACACAGCTGAGAGTGAGTAGGGCTGCGCATGGCCGTCGATCCGTTGATCGAGCTGCGTGACGTCAACAAGTACTTCGGGGAGCTGCATGTCCTCCAGGACGTCGATCTCGTCGTCGGCAGGGGGGAGGTGGTCGTCGTGATCGGCCCTTCGGGGTCGGGGAAGTCGACACTGTGCCGCGCGATCAACCGGCTGGAGCCCATCCGGTCCGGCACGATCACGCTCGACGGACAGCCGCTGCCCGAGGAGGGCAAGGAGCTGGCGCACCTGCGGTCCGAGGTCGGCATGGTCTTCCAGTCCTTCAACCTCTTCGCCCACAAGACCGTCCTGCAGAACATCTCGCTGGGCCAGGTGAAGGTTCGCAAGCGCAAGAAGGGCGACGCGGACAGACGCTCGCGCGAGCTCCTCGACCGCGTGGGCCTCGCCGACCAGGCGGACAAGTACCCCGCGCAGCTCTCCGGCGGCCAGCAGCAGCGCGTTGCCATCGCGCGCGCCCTCGCCATGGACCCCAAGGCGCTCCTCTTCGACGAGCCCACCTCCGCCCTCGACCCCGAGATGATCAACGAGGTCCTCGAGGTGATGCAGCAACTGGCACGCGAGGGCATGACGATGGTCGTCGTCACCCATGAGATGGGATTCGCGCGATCGGCGGCCAACCGTGTGGTCTTCATGGCCGACGGCCGTATCGTCGAGGACCGCACCCCCGAGGAGTTCTTCACCGACCCGCGCAGCGACCGCGCCAAGGACTTCCTGTCCAAGATCCTCAAGCACTGAACGACGGTGCCGGCCACGGAGCCCACCCGCCCCGGCGGCGGCCGGAGATCACTGCTCGCGCAGCGGAATCGACACGTACGACGGGTCGTTCGCCGGCGAGGAGAAGGTCAGCCGAGCGCCGGACGGGTTGTGCTCCACGCAGAGCGGGTCGACGTGTCGACGACCAGGGCGAGCCGATGCCCTGCCGGGACGTCGTAGGCCGTGGAGAGCAGCTCCGGGTCGTGACCGAACGGCCTCACGTCGTAACGATGGGCGACGAGGATCCGGGGCGACTCAGGAGGCGCGATGCGAGGAACGGGCGGAGACCTCCTGGGCGGGCGGCAGCGGAGCCTGGGCCGCCCGGGTCACGTCGGCGACCAGCTCCACCACATCCGGGCCGTAGGCCTGCGAGTTGACGACCTTCAGCAGCAGCACGAACGAGCCGTTGCCGTGCTTTCGCGCCAGCCGCTCGTGGTTGCGGGCCAGATAGCGGGTGGCCGCCTGGTTGTTGATCGCCCGCTGGCCGCAGAACAGGAACACCGGCCGCGCCTCGCGCCGCTGGCCTGCGGTGAGCCGGGCCAGCAGCACGTATTCGGTGATACCCGGGTCCAGCCGGTAGCGCTCCGCGCCGATCTGGAACGCGCCCCGGTCCGGCCCCGGTTCGGGGTCGATGTTGACCCGCACACCGGGCAGCATCGCCGACATGTGCGCCATCATGCGCCGGTTGGAGGACGGGCCGCCCACACAGAACTCGGTGCGCTCGCCGAAACCCTGCTGCGCCGTGTCCTGCGTGACCACCTGGACGTTCGCGCCGCAGTCCTTGATCAGCGCCGAGAGCTCCAGCAGCGCGAACACGTCGAACCGGTGCACCGCCGGCTCGGAGGACGCCGGGTCGCGGTTGACGACGAGCAGCGTCTCCGAGTTCTCCGGCAGCCCGAAGAACGTCTGCTTGCGCCGGAGCCTGCGCTTCCAGAGGTAGGTACGGGCGAGCCAGCCGAACGCGGCGCTGATACCGGCCGCGACGACCCCGAGGGCGATGTTGCGCACGTCGTCGTTCATGGGCGCGCATGGTAGCGGGCGAGCATGACCGGTACGTACCCGTGTTCGAGGTGTGGCAGTCGTATGACACTGCCCGGAAGGAGGCTGTCGAGGCCCCGCGAATGTGGTTACGCTGCGCGGACGGTCCCGGACTGGAGGCATGGATGGGTCGCTCTGTCGCGCGAAAACTGCTCGTCCTGGCGGTCTCGGCCGCCGTGGTCACGGTGGGGGCGGCGGCGCCACCCGCCGCCGAGGGAACGACAGTTGAGAAGGTCCCGGTCGCCGTCGGCTACGGCGGCGCCGTGGCCAGCGTCGACGCGGACGCCTCCGCCGCCGGCATCGAGGTGCTCAGGAAGGGCGGCAACGCCGTCGACGCGGCCGTCGCCACCGCCGCCGCCCTCGGTGTCACCGAGCCCTACTCCGCCGGCATCGGCGGAGGCGGCTACTTCGTCTACTACGACGCCAGGTCCCGTACGGTGCACAGCATCGACGGCCGGGAGACCGCCCCGCTCACCGCCGACTCCGGGCTCTTCCTGGAGAACGGCGCACCGCTCGCCTTCGCGGACGCCGTCAGCAGCGGCCTCAGCGTCGGCACCCCGGGCGCGCCCGCCACCTGGGCGACGGCGCTGAAGCAGTGGGGCAGCCAGAAGCTCGGCACGGTCCTGAAGCCCGCCGAGCGCATCGCCCGCGACGGCTTCACCGTCGACGACACCTTCCGCTCCCAGACCGCCGGCAACGAGACCCGCTTCCGCTACTTCCCGGACACCGCGAAGCTCTTCCTGCCCGGCGGCCGACTCCCCGTCGTGGGCTCGACGTTCAAGAACCCCGACCTCGCGAAGACCTACGCGGAACTGGGCCGAAAGGGCGTCGACGCGATCTACCGGGGCGACCTCGGCAAGGACATCGTCTCCACCGTCAACCACCCGCCGGTGGACCCGAGTTCGGGCTGGAACGCCCGGCCGGGCAAACTGACCGCTCAGGACCTCGCGGCCTACCGCGCCAAGGTCCAGGCGCCCACGAAGACCTCCTACCGGGGCCTGGGCGTCTACTCCATCGCGCCCTCCTCCTCGGGTGGCACCACGGTGGGCGAGGCCCTCAACATCCTTGAGAACACGGACCTTTCGAAGGCGAGCGAGGTCCAGTACCTGCACCGCTACATCGAGGCCAGCCGGATCTCGTTCGCCGACCGCGGGCGCTGGGTCGGCGACCCCGCCTTCGAGGACGTCCCCACCAAGCAGCTGCTGTCGCAGAGTTACGCCGACTCGCGGGCGTGCCTCATCAAGGACGACGCGGTCCTCACCAGCCCGGTGGCGCCCGGCGACCCGCGCAACCCGGCGGCCTGCAACACGGGCGGCACGGCGGCGCCGACGACGTACGAGGGCGAGAACACCTCGCACCTGACCGTCGCCGACAAGTGGGGGAACGTCGTCTCCTACACGCTCACCATCGAGCAGACCGGCGGCAGCGCCATCACCGTCCCCGGCCGCGGCTTCCTCCTCAACAACGAGCTGACGGACTTCTCCTTCGCCCCCGCCAACCCGGCCGTCCACGACCCGAACCTGCCCGGTCCCGGCAAGCGGCCGCGGTCGTCGCTGTCGCCGACGATCGTGCTGGACAAGCACGACAAGCCCGTGGTGGCCCTCGGTTCGCCCGGCGGCGCGACCATCATCACCACCGTGCTCCAGACCCTGACCCAGTTCCTCGACCGCGGCCTGCCGCTCGTCGACGCGATCGCCGCACCGCGTGCCAGCCAGCGCAACGCGGCCCAGACGGAGTTGGAGCCCGCGCTCTTCAACGACACGAGCCCGAGCGGCCTCAGGGCCCGACTGGAGGCCATCGGGCACTCGTTCAAGCTCAACCCCGAGATCGGCGCCGCGACCGGCGTCCAGCGGCTGCCAGGCGGCAAGTGGCTGGCCGCCGCCGAGACCGTGCGACGCGGCGGGGGCTCGGCGCAGGTGGTGTATCCGGCTCCGTAGCGGATCGGATCAGGGTTCGGGGGCGGGCGGCTCGCCGGTGTCAGCGCCGGTACGGAACGCGAGCCGTCCGTCCTCGACCTCGACCGTCACCCGGTCGCCGTCCTTGACCCGCCCGTCGAGCAGCAGCCGCGACAGCTCGTTGTCGACCTCCCGCTGGATGGTGCGGCGCAGCGGACGGGCGCCGTACTCGGGCTGGTAGCCGCGCCGGGCCAGCCAGTCCACGGCCGCGTCGCCGAACTCGACCGTGACGCCCCGCGCGTGCACCAGCCGACGCGTCTTCTCCAGCAACAGGTCCGTGATCTGCCGCAGTTGCTCACCGGTGAGCTGGCGGAAGACGACGATCTCGTCGATCCGGTTGAGGAACTCCGGGCGGAAGTGCTCGCGCAGCGGCCGCAGGATCTGCTCGCGCCGCGCCTCCTCGTCGGCGTCCGTGCCGCCCGCCCCGAAGCCGATGCCGGCGCCGCGCCGGGTGATCGCCTCCGAACCCAGGTTGCTGGTCATCACGATGACGGTGTTGGTGAAGTCGACCGTGCGGCCCTGGGAGTCGGTGAGCCGGCCGTCGTCGAGGACCTGGAGGAGGATGTTGAAGACGTCCGGATGTGCCTTCTCCACCTCGTCCAGCAGGAGCAGCGAGTACGGGTGGCGGCGGACGACCTCCGTGAGCTGCCCGGCCTCCTCGTGCCCGACATAGCCGGGCGGGGCGCCGACCAGCCGGCTGACCGTGTGGCGCTCCTGGTACTCGCTCATGTCGAGCCGGACCATGCGCTCCTCGCTGCCGAACAGCGACTCGGCGAGCGCACGGGCCAGTTCCGTCTTGCCGACCCCGGTCGGGCCGAGGAACAGGAAGCTGCCGATCGGCCGGTCGGGGCTGGCGAGGCCCGCGCGGGAGCGCAGCACGGCGTCGGCGACGACCCGGACGGCCTCCTCCTGGCCGACGACCCGCTCGTGCAGGTGGTCGGCAAGGCCGAGCAGCCGGTCCTTCTCCTCCTGGGTGAGACTGGCGACCGGAATGCCGGTCTGCCGGGACACCACCTTGGCGACGGCCTCCGCGGTCACCTCCAGATCGAGGCCCTCGTCGGCCGCCTCCTCGCCGGTCGCCGCCGCGATGCGCTGCTTCAACTCGACGATGCGGTCCCGCAGTTGGGTTGCCTGCTCGTACTGTTCGTCGGCGGCCGCCTGGTCCTTGTCGCGGGCCAGCTGCTCGACCTCGCGCTCCATCGCCCGCACGTCCGTGCCCTTGGAGCGGGCGCCGAGCCGCACCCGGGCGCCGGCCTGGTCGATCAGGTCGATCGCCTTGTCCGGGAGGCGGCGGTCGGTGAGGTAGCGGTCGGACAGCTCCACGGCCGCGACGAGCGCCTCGTCGGTGTAGCGGACCTGGTGATGGGCCTCGTAGCGGTCGCGCAGCCCGCGCAGGATCTCCAGGGCGTCCGGGACGGACGGCTCCGGCACGAGGATCGGCTGGAAGCGGCGGGCGAGCGCCGCGTCCTTCTCGATCCGCCGGAACTCCTCCAGCGTCGTCGCGCCCACGACGTGCAGCTCGCCGCGGGCCAGGGCCGGCTTGAGGATGTTGCCGGCGTCCATCGACCCGCCCTCGCCGCCCCCGCCGGCGCCGACCACCGTGTGCAGCTCGTCGATGAAGACGATCAGCTGGTCGGAGTGCGCGCGGATCTCGTCGACGATGGTGTTCAGCCGTTCCTCGAAGTCGCCGCGGAAGCGGGTGCCCGCGACCACGCCCGCCAGGTCCAGCGCGATCACGCGCCGGGCGACGAGGACGTCCGGCACGTCGCCGTCCACGATCCGCTGGGCCAGCCCCTCCACGATGGCGGTCTTGCCCACTCCCGCGTCGCCGATCAGCACCGGGTTGTTCTTGCCGCGCCGGGACAGCACCTCGATGGTCTGCTCGATCTCGTCGTCCCGGCCGATCACCGGGTCGATCCGGCCCTGGCGGGCCGACTCGGTGAGATCGCGGCCGTACTTGTCGAGGGTGGGCGTGCCGGTGGACCGCTGCCGGTCCGTGGCGCGGGCCGGCTGCGCGGTGTCCGGCGGCTCGGGCGGCAGCGCCGCGGCGGCGAAACGGGCCGCGTTCAGGATGTGTCCGGCCGCCGAGTCGGGGTTCGAGGCGAGGGCGCTCAGCACATGCTCCGGGCCGATGTGGCCCGCGCCCCGGGAGCGGGCCAGATCGTGCGCGTCCAGCAGGGCGCGTTTCGCGGCCGGGGTCAGGGACAGCGAGGTCGGCGGCGGCGCCTCGCCCGGCGGGTGCCGCACCGGCCCCGACCGCTCGTCGATCTCCGTCGCGAGCGAGTCGGGGTCGGCGCCCGCCCGGCTGAGCAGACCGCGGGTCGGCTCCGCGGTGAGAGCCGCCCGCAGCAGGTGCTCGGTGTCCAGGTCCCGGCTGCCGTGCTCGGCGGCGTACTGGGCCGCGCCGCGGACGAGATCCCTCGCGGGGCGGCTGAGCAGCTGGCCTATGTTGATCTGGCGGGGGCCGGGGCGGGGCCCGCCGAAGAAGCGGGCCAGGAATTCACCGAAGGGGTCGCCGTAGCCCTCCGGGCCGGTGAAGCCGTTGGTCATGGCGTTCCGTTCGATCGGGGCACCGGATCGAACGCGGGTGCCCGTCCCTGCGGGGCTTAGACCACCATGGCATGCCCGGGGATGGGCGGCATGTCCTGCAGGTTGGCGCGGCACGGGCTCGGGCTTGGTGTTGTTCGGCGGCTGCGGGTCCGTTGTGGCTGGTCGCGCCCACGCGGCGGAGCCGCACATGGAGACAGCCCCGCGCCCCTGAAGGGGACTTCTCTAGTGCCGCGGCAGGCAACGTTCGCCCGTCAAGGAGCGGCGTCCGGTGGGTGCTCTCGGTGTGCCGGCCGGAAGTCCTCGTACTGGACGTACTTGGGCTTTCGGCCGGTGCGGCGAGAGTGCGTGCCGGGCGTCGCGACGGGGCGAACGTTGCCTGCCGCGGCACTAGCGTCGCTCTGTAAGGACCCTCGGTCCGTTCTCCGTGATGGCCACCGTGTGTTCCGCGTGGGCTGCCCTGGAGCCGTCGTTCGTTCGCAGGGTCCAGCCGTCGGGGGCCGCGTGGTAGCCGTCCTCGCCGCCGGCGATCAGCATCGGTTCGATCGCGATGACCATGCCGTGGCGCAGCGGGAGACCGCGGCCCGGGCGGCCCTCGTTGGGGATCCCCGGGTCCTCGTGCATGTGGCGGCCGATGCCGTGGCCGCCGAAGCCGTCCGGGATGCCGTAGCCGGCCGCCCGGCACACGGTGCCGATCGCGTGCGCGATGTCGCCGACGCGGTTGCCGACGACCGCCGCCTCGATGCCGGCCGCGAGGGCGCGCTCGGCGGTCTCGATCAGCCGGACGTCGGCGGGGCGCGCCCTGCCCACGGTGAGGCTGATCGCGGAGTCGCCGGCCCAGCCGTTCAGCTGCGCGCCGAAGTCGGCCGAGAGCAGGTCGCCGTCGCGCAGCCGGTAGCCGGTGGGGATGCCGTGCACGATCGCGTCGTTCACGGAGGCGCAGAGCACCGCTGGGAAGGGCGTCGGCGCGAAGGAGGGGCGGTAGCCGAGGAACGGTGACGTCGCCCCCGCCTCCCGCAGCACGGCATGCGCCAGTTCGTCCAGCTCCAGCAGGGAGACGCCCACGGCGGCGGCCTCGCGCACAGCTGTCAGGGCTTGTGCGACGACCTGTCCCGCCTCGTACATGGCGTCGATCGACGCGTCTGTCTTCAGTTCCACCATGCCAATTACTATACCGGTATTAGAATGACGGCATGGTGCGTACCCCACTGACCCCCGAAGAGCGTGAACGCGGCGAGCGGCTCGGGCGCCTGCTGCGCACGGCGCGCGGCGGCCGGAGCATGACCGAGATCGCGGCGGGCGCCGGCGTCTCCGCCGAGACCCTCCGCAAGATCGAGACCGGCCGCGCGCCCACCCCGGCGTTCTTCACCGTCGCCGCGCTCTCCCGCGTGCTCGGGCTGTCGATGGACGAGCTGGCGGAGCTGTGCACGCCCGTGCCCGCGGCGATCCCGGAGGCCGCCGTCCTTGCCTCGGTCAAGATCGCGTAATGAACTCGTCGCGTCCGCTTTGAAAACTCGTCGTAGCCCAGCTGTAACACAACTGGTGTTTTCTACGAAGCCGGAGTGTTCCGGTCGGGCGGGAGTTGGGCGATGACAGTGGATCAACTCCCGGGCCGGGTGCGGGAGTTCGCGAACCACCTGAACGGACTGCTGGCGCGCCTCGATCAGGGCGCCGGCTGGTGCGCCGTGTTCTGGCAGCGCGATCCCGACGGTATGCAGGCCTGCCTCGACGGACGGGAGATACCGCCCTGGGACGTGGTGGAGGCGGTGCTCCAGGACCTCGCCGCCGAGTACGGCACCGAGGTCGCCGTGCGGGAGGCGGAACGGGTCCGGCCGCTGCACGCCGCCGCGCTCGCCGCCCACGACGCCCGCCCCGGCGGCCGCGACGCCCTCGGGGACCGGCTCGACGTCATGCTCCGCGAGCAGCGCTACGCCGCCGAACGGCTGGCCGAACTGGGCCGCCGGCTCGCCTCCGCGGGCACCCGGGAGCAGGCCGACGCCGTCCGCCTCGACCTCGCCTGGGCCCACGACGACCATGAACGGGCCACCGCGCGGTGCGCCGAACTCCGGTACCGGATAGCCGAGTCGGACCGTCTCCCGACGTCCGCCACGATCCCCGGGCGCGCCCCGCACACCGCCGCCGGCCCCGCGTACGACGTCCAGGACGCGGCGGCCCCCGTCGACGCCGAGGCCCCCGTCGAGGAGACGCCCGCCCCGGTTCCCGCCCCGGCCCCCGCGCCCAAGCAGCGCAAACGGCGCCGCGGCAGCGCCCGGTTCGCCGGCATGGCCGAGGAGGACGAAGTCGACGCACCCGTCGTCCAGCCGACCGCCGCCGAACCGGCGGCGCCCGTGCCCGCCCCGGCCGCCCGCCGCACCCCGCGTGGCGCCCGCTTCGCCGGAGCCGCCGCCGACCGCCCCGAGGGGCGCTCCGAGCCGCAGCGCGAGCCGCTGGACGCGGCGGCCCGGGAGGAGACCGTCGAGGTCGTGGAGCGGCTGGTGCGGCTGCGCGGCGAAGGCCGCAGCGGGGAGGCGCACGCCCTGCTCGTCGAGCTCGCGTACTGGCCGGCCGCCCGCATCCCGCTGCTCGCGGCCGAACTGCAGCGCGCCGGGCTCGTCGCCGACTGGACCACCCTGCTCTGGGAGGCCGCCTCCCTCCCCGCCGATCGGCTCGTCGCCGCGGCCGACGCGCTGGTCGCGGTGGGGCGCGCGGCCGACGGCGAGCAGATCCTGCGGCAGGGCGTCGCCCGGCCGGCCGTCGAGATCGGGCAGGCCGTCCTCGGCCTCGTCCGGGGCGGCCGCCAGCGCGAGGCCCGCGCGCTGCTCGACGCCTACGTCCGGGTCCGCACCCCCGAGGAGGCCGCCCGCAGCGTCGCCCCGGACCCGCAGACGCTCGTCCCGCTCCTGCTGACCGCCGCCCGCACGGTCTCGGAGGAACGCCACTGGGACCTGGTGCACGCGCTCAGGGTCGCCGGCTTCACCGCCTGACCGACCCCACGTCCGGTCGCACATCCGACCAGGGTCACGCCTTCGGCCGTACGGCACCGCGACTTAACCCACGAGAGTGTGAAACGCGATCGACTTCGCGGGTTAACGACGATGGTCTTGGCAAGCCTGTCCCGGAGGCTTACCTTCGTCCCTCTACGGCCTTCGTCTACGGGCGTAGAGGCTCTGACGGAACCGTCGAAGGAGCAGCTCATGGCCAACGTCGTACGTGCCGCACTGGTCCAGGCCACCTGGACCGGCGACACCGAGTCCATGGTGGCGAAACACGAGGAGCACGCCCGTGAGGCGGCCCGCCGGGGCGCGAAGATCATCGGGTTCCAGGAGGTCTTCAACGCTCCCTACTTCTGCCAGGTCCAGGAGCCGGAGCACTACCGCTGGGCCGAGCCGGTGCCCGACGGGCCGACCGTGCGTCGTATGCAGGAGCTCGCGCGCGAGACCGGCATGGTGGTCGTCGTCCCGGTCTTCGAGGTCGAGCAGTCCGGCTTCTACTACAACACCGCCGCCGTGATCGACGCCGACGGCTCGTACCTCGGCAAGTACCGCAAGCACCACATCCCGCAGGTAAAGGGTTTCTGGGAGAAGTACTACTTCAAGCCCGGCAACCTCGGCTGGCCGGTCTTCGACACGGCCGTCGGCAAGGTCGGCGTCTACATCTGCTACGACCGCCACTTCCCGGAGGGCTGGCGGCAACTGGGGCTGGGTGGCGCCCAGTTGGTCTACAACCCGTCCGCCACCCACCGCGGCCTCTCCGCCCACCTCTGGCAGCTGGAGCAGCCCGCCGCCGCGGTCGCCAACGAGTACTTCATCGCCGCGATCAACCGGGTCGGGGTGGAGGAGTACGGCGACAACGATTTCTACGGGACGTCCTACTTCGTCGACCCGCGCGGACAGTTCGTCGGCGACGTCGCGAGCGACAAGGACGAGGAACTCCTCATCCGCGACCTCGACTTCGACCTGGTCGAGGAGGTCCGCCAGCAGTGGGCCTTCTACCGTGACCGCCGTCCCGACGCCTACCAAGGGCTGGTGCAGCCGTGAGTGATCTCTACGCCCGCCATCGCAACGTCCTGCCGGACTGGCTCGCGCTGTACTACGAGGAGCCGCTGGAGATCACCCACGGCGAGGGCCGCCACGTCTGGGACGCCCGGGGCGCCAAGTACCTCGACTTCTTCGGCGGCATCCTCACGACGATGACCGCGCACGCGCTGCCCGAGATCACCAAGGCGGTGAGCGAACAGGCCGGGCGGATCGTGCACTCCTCGACGCTCTACCTCAACCGGCCCATGGTCGAGCTCGCCGAGCGCGTCGCGCACATCAGCGGCATCCCCGACGCCCGCGTCTTCTTCACCACCTCGGGCACCGAGGCCAACGACACGGCGCTGCTGCTCGCCACGACCTACCGGCGCAGCAACACCGTCCTGGCGATGCGCAACAGTTACCACGGCCGATCCTTCAGCGCGGTCGGCATCACCGGCAACCGCGGCTGGTCGCCGACCTCGCTGTCCCCGCTCCAGACGCTGTACGTGCACGGCGGGGTACGCGGGCGCGGCCCGTTCGCCGATCTCAGTGACGCCGAGTTCATCGACGTCTGCGTCGCGGACCTGCGGGACCTGCTCGGCCACACCCGCCCGCCCGCGGCCCTGATCGCCGAGCCCATCCAGGGCGTCGGCGGATTCACCTCACCGCCGGACGGACTGTATGCGGCATTCCGTGAAGTGCTGAACGAATACGGGATCCTGTGGATCGCCGACGAGGTGCAGACCGGCTGGGGGCGCACCGGCGAGCACTTCTGGGGCTGGCAGGCACACGGCCAGAACGGTCCGCCGGACATCGTCACCTTCGCCAAGGGCATCGGCAACGGCATGTCCATCGGCGGCGTCATCGCCCGCTCCGAGATCATGAACTGCCTGGACGCCAACAGCATCTCCACCTTCGGCGGCACCCAGATCACCATGGCGGCCGGCCTCGCCAACCTTTCCTACCTGCTGGAACACGACCTCCAGGGCAACGCCCGTCGGGTCGGCGGCCTGCTCATCGAACGGCTGCGGGCCGCCGTCGCCCAGGATCCGGGGGTACGGGAGGTGCGCGGGCGCGGGCTGATGATCGGCGTCGAGCTGATCAGGCCCGGCACCGACCGGGCCGACCCGGACCGGGCGTCCGCCGTACTGGAGGCGGCCCGCGCCGACGGGCTGCTGATCGGCAAGGGCGGCGGCCACGACACCAGCGCCCTGCGCATCGCCCCGCCGCTGTCCCTGACCGTGGCGGAGGCCGAGGAGGGCGCCGCGATCCTCGAGAGCGCGCTGCGCAGCACCCGGTAGCGCCGGCCTGAGCCAAGGGAAACACATCGCCATGACCATCGCCTTGGAGCCCTGGGGCCCCGTGGAGCCTCTGGAACCAGCCCTGTCGGTCCGTCAGGTCCTGGCTCTGGAGCGGGTGTTGGCGGGTGAGCCCGAGGTGGTGGCCGGCGCCGGCCAGCTCGACCGGCCGGTGCGCTGGGTGCACGTCGCCGAGGCCGCGGACGTCGGAGTGATGCTCAGCGGCGGCGAGATGGTCCTCACCACCGGTGTGCTGCTGGCCGGTGACGAGAGCGCGCAGACCGAGTACATCCACTCCCTGCACCGGGCGGAGGCCGCCGCCGTGGTGCTGGGTCTCGGGCGGGCCTTCCCCACTCCGCCGGACGTGATGCGGCGGGCCGCCGAGCGGTGCGGGCTGCCGATGGTCGTGCTCCATCGGCCGTTCCCCTTCGCCGAGTTGACCGAGGAGGTCCAGTCCCGGCTGGTCCAGCGGAAGTTCGCCGCCGTCAGCCTGTCGGAGGCCGTACGGACCGCGCTCACGGGACTCATCACCGCGGGCGCCCCGCTGCAACTCCTGCTCGACGAGATCGCCCACCACACCGGTTGCCCCGTCGTCGTCACCAACCTCGCCCACCGCGTGCTGGCGACGGCGGGGGAGCGGTCGGCGGTCGACGACGTGCTGCGGGACTGGGAGCGCATCGCCCGGCAGGCCGGCGGCAGCGAGGGCGACGGCTGGATCCGCGCCGAACTGGGCGGCCGCGGCGAGCGGTGGGGACAGATCATGCTGTGCGGTTACCGCGGCGACACCGCGGGCGGGCGGCTGCTCGCCGACCGGGCCGCCGAGGCCCTCGTCCTGCACCGCATGCTCGGCGGCGCCTCCGCCCACACCTGGGAGGAGCAGTCCGCACAGAGCCTGCTCACCGATCTGATCTCCGGGGTCGTGCCGGCCCGGCAACTGCTGCCCCGGGCCCGTGCGGCCGGCCTCCCCGTCAACCGGCGCACCTTCGTCCCGCTCGTCGTACGCGATGGCGACCCCGCTCAACTCGACCGGATGCTCCGGCTGTTGGGGCTGCCCGGATTGGTCGCCGAGCTCGCCGACGGGGCCACCGCCGTACTGCTCAGCCTCGCCCGCGACCAGGACACCGAGGCGCTCGCCGCCCACTTCGCCGCCCGGCTGCGGACCGAGTCGGGCCGGGCCCGCACGGTCGTCGCGGCGGCCGACCCGCGCATCGTCTGGGACGACGTGCCCGCCGGGCTGCGCGAGGCCCAGCACGTCGCCGACGCCGTGGCCGACTCCTCGGCCGCCCTCGACCTCCCGGCCGTCGTCCGCCTGCGGGACGTCCATCTGCGCGGCCTGATCCGGCTGCTGCGGGACGACCCGCATGTGCAGTCCTTCGCCGAGCGCGAGCTGAACGGGTTGCTGTGCGCGGCCGGCGAGGATCTGCTCGCCGTGCTGCGGACCTATCTGGCCACCGGCCGCAACAAGTCCCGCACCGCCCAGCTCCACCACGTCTCGCGGCCCGCGCTGTACCGCCGGCTGGAGGCGATACAAGGGCGGCTGGGCGTGGACCTCGACGACTTCGAACAGGCCGCCTCGGTGCACATCGCACTCCTCGCGCACGATGCGCAACAGGCCTGAAACATGCGACGACCTGGGAAAACGGCGGTGAAACATGGGTCCACGACAGGGTGACACCGTGGCACGCGCAAGGCCCGCAGACGTGACACGCTGCAACTCAAAGCCGGTTTTCGGACTTCCTAGTCTTCTCGCACACCGAGTGACCGGAGGTCCCGATGAGCAGAGTGATCCGTGCCGCCGTCTTCCAGACGGCCTGGACCGGCGACAAGGAATCGATGATCCAGGTGCACGAGCAGGCGGTCCGCGACGCGGCCGCGCAGGGTGCTCAGGTCCTGTGTTTCCAGGAGCTGTTCTACGGGCCGTACTTCTGCCAGGTCCAGGACCCGCAGTTCTACGAGTACGCGGAGCAGGTTCCCGACGGCCCGATCGTCAAGCGTTTCCAGGCGCTGGCCAGGGAGCACGGCATCGTCCTGGTGCTGCCGATGTACGAGGAGGAGCAGCCGGGCGTCCTCTACAACACCGCCGCCGTGATCGACGCGGACGGCTCGTACCTCGGCAAGTACCGCAAGCATCACATCCCGCAGGTAAAGGGTTTCTGGGAGAAGTTCTACTTCCGCCCGGGGAACGTCGGCTGGCCGATCTTCGATACCGCTGTCGGAAAGATCGGCGTCTACATCTGCTACGACCGCCACTTCCCGGAGGGCTGGCGCGCGCTGGGACTGGAGGGCGCCGAGATCGTCTTCAACCCGTCGGCGACCTCGCGCGGCCTGTCCGCGTACCTGTGGCAGCTGGAACAGCCGGCCGCGGCGGTCGCCAACGAGTACTTCGTCGGCGCGATCAACCGGGTCGGCGTCGAGGAACTCGGCGACAACGACTTCTACGGGACCTCGTACTTCGTGGACCCGGAGGCTCAGTTCGTCGGCGAGGTGGCGAGCGACAAGGAGACCGAACTCGTCGTCCGCGACCTCGACATGGCCAAGCTGCGCGAGGTCCGCGACCGCTGGCAGTTCTACCGCGACCGCCGCCCGGAGGCGTACGGCCCGCTCACGGCTCCGTGATGAACGCAGTTCCCCGCACTCGACCGACCCAGGGGCGCGGGGAACTGCGCGACCAGCCCCCACCCCCCCGCACCCGACCAACTACCTCTCCGGAGCCGGAACATGAGCAGCCGTAAAATCATCCGCGGCGGTCTCGTCATCACCGCGTCCGACGAGATCCACGCCGACGTCCTGATCGAGGACGGCCGTATCGCCGCCCTCGCCGCCTCCGGCACCTCGGCCGCCGAGGCCTGGAGCGCCGAGCAGGTCATCGACGCGACCGGGAAGTACGTGATCCCGGGCGGGGTCGACGCCCACACCCACATGGAGCTGCCGTTCGGCGGCACCTTCGCCTCCGACACCTTCGAGACCGGGACCCGGGCGGCCGCCTGGGGCGGTACGACGACCATCGTCGACTTCGCCGTGCAGAGCGTCGGACACAGCCTGCGCGAGGGACTGGACGCCTGGCACGCCAAGGCCGAGGGCAACTGCGCGATCGACTACGCCTTCCACATGATCGTCTCCGACGTGAACCAGGACACGCTCAAGGAGATGGACCTGCTGGTGGAGGAGGGCGTGACCTCCTTCAAGCAGTTCATGGCCTACCCGGGCGTCTTCTACAGCGACGACGGTCAGATCCTGCGCGCCATGCAGCGTTCCGCCGACAACGGCGGACTGATCATGATGCACGCGGAAAACGGTATCGCCATCGACGTCCTGGTCGAACAGGCGCTGGCGCGCGGCGAGACCGATCCCCGCTATCACGGCGAGGTGCGCAAGGCGCTGCTCGAGGCGGAGGCCACCCACCGCGCCATCAAGCTCGCGCAGGTCGCCGGGGCGCCGCTGTACGTGGTGCATGTATCGGCGATGGAAGCGGTTGCGGAACTGGCGCGGGCGCGCGACGAGGGGCTGAACGTCTTCGGCGAGACCTGCCCGCAGTATCTGTTCCTGTCGACGGACAACCTCGCCGAGCCCGACTTCGAGGGCTCGAAGTACGTGTGCAGCACACCGCTGCGACCGAAGGAGCACCAGGCCAAGCTGTGGCAGGGGCTCAGGACGAACGACCTCCAGGTCGTCTCCACCGACCACTGCCCCTTCTGCTTCGTGGGCCAGAAGGAGCTCGGCCGGGGCGACTTCTCGAAGATCCCCAACGGCCTTCCCGGCGTCGAGAACCGGATGGACCTGCTCCACCAGGCCGTCGTCGACGGACACATCAGCCGCCGCCGCTGGATCGAGATCGCCTGCGCCACCCCGGCCCGGATGTTCGGCATGTACCCGAAGAAGGGCACCATCGCCCCCGGCGCCGACGCCGACGTCGTCATCTACGACCCGCACGCCGAGCAGATCGTCTCCGCCGAGACCCACCACATGAACGTCGACTACTCGGCGTACGAGGGCAAGCGGCTCACCGGCCGCGTCGAGACGGTCCTCTCGCGCGGCGAACTCGTCATCACCGAGCGGGAGTACACCGGCCACGCCGGCCACGGCATCTACACCCCGCGCTCCACCTGTCAGTACCTCAACTAGGAGCAGCGCTCATGGACTTCGGACTCGTCCTGCAGACCGACCCGCCGGCCTCGAAGGTCGTCAGCCTGATGAAGCGCGCCGAGCGGAGCGGCTTCACCTACGGCTGGACCTTCGACTCCGCGGTGCTCTGGCAGGAACCGTTTGTGATCTACAGCCAGATCCTCGCCAACACCAGCAAGCTGACGGTGGGCCCGATGGTGACGAACCCGGGCACCCGCACCTGGGAGGTCACCGCCTCCACCTTCGCCACCCTCAACGACATGTTCGGCAACCGCACGGTCTGCGGCATCGGCCGCGGCGACTCCGCGATGCGCGTCGCGGGCCGCGCCCCGAACACGCTCGCCCGGATCAGCGAGGCCATGAAGGTCATCAGGGCGCTCGGCTCGGGCCAGGAGGCCGACCTCGGCGGCACGGTCGTCAAGTTCCCCTGGATCAAGGAGGACGCGAAGCTTCCCGTCTGGATGGCCGCGTACGGCCCCAAGGCGCTCAAGATGACCGGCGAGGAGGCCGACGGCTTCATCCTCCAGCTCGCCGACCTGTACCTCACCGAGTACATGGTGAAGGCCGTCAAGGACGCCGCCGTCGCCGCCGGCCGCGACCCGTCCGAGGTGAAGATCTGCGTCGCCGCCCCCGCGTACGTCACCGAGGACGACTCGCCCGAGGCGATCGCCCACGCGCGTGAGCAGTGCCGCTGGTTCGGCGGGATGGTCGGCAACCACGTCGCCGACCTCGTGTCCAAGTACGGCGAGCACTCCGCCGCCGTGCCCGACGAACTCACCGACTACATCAAGGCACGCGAGGGCTACGACTACTCCCACCACGGGCGCAGCGACAACCCCGACACCGCCTTCGTGCCCGACGAGATCGTCGACCGGTTCTGCCTCATCGGACCGGTCGAGAAGCACATCGAGAAACTGAACGCCCTGCGTGAGCTGGGCGTCGACCAGTTCGCCGTCTACGACATGCACGACGCGCAGGAGAAGGTCATCGACGCGTACGGCACCACGGTGATCCCCGCCGTCAACGGCTGACCCGTCCCCCGGATCGACTCCCCATCCCCCCACTCCAGTTCTCCTCTCTCCCGGTGTCCCGGGGGAGGGGGCCGGAGACCCCGCACGGCCTTTCCGGATCCGCCCCTCGTTTGATTGGCCTGCCCATGACCGACACCGCTCCCACGGCCATACCGCCGACCTCCCAAGTCACCCTCGCCGACGGCCGGGTGGAGATCGCCCCTGGTTCGCCGCAGCCCAGCGGCCCCTACGCCAACGAGGACCTGCTTCCCGTCCCCGTGGAGAAGCGCACCTGGACCACGTACAACTTCTCCGCGCTGTGGGTCGGCATGGCCCACAACACGGCGTCGTGGACCCTGGCCTCCGGTCTGATAGCCGTCGGCATGGACTGGAAGCAGGCGGTGCTCACCATCGCCCTGGCCAACCTGATCGTGCTGGTCCCGATGCTGCTCACCGGGCACGCCGGACCGAAGTACGGCATCCCCTTCCCGGTCTTCGCCCGGGCCTCCTTCGGTATCCGAGGTGCCAACCTCCCCGCCGTCGTACGGGCGTTGGTGGCCTGCGGCTGGTTCGGCATCCAGACCTGGATCGGCGGTGAGGCGATCTACTTCCTCGCCGGCAAGCTGATCGGCAACGGCTGGAGCGACGCCGGGAAGATCGGCGGCTACGCCTGGACGATGTGGCTGTCGTTCGCGATCTTCTGGGCGATCCAGGTCGCGATCATCTACCGGGGCATGGAGACCATCCGCCGCTTCGAGAACTGGGCGGCGCCCTTCGTCCTCGTCGGCGCGGTCGTCATGCTGATCTGGATGAGCAACAAGGCAGGCGGTTTCGGCCCGTTGCTCGACCAGCCCTCCAAGCTGGGCTGGGGCGGCGACTTCTGGAAACTTTTCTGGCCGTCTCTCATGGGCATGATCGGTTTCTGGTCGACGCTGTCGCTGAACATCCCGGACTTCACCCGGTACGGAAAGTCGCAGAAAGCGCAGACCTGGGGACAGGCTCTCGGTCTCCCCACGACCATGACGCTCTTCGCGCTGCTCTCGGTGATGGTCACCTCCGGATCGCAGGCCGTGTACGGCGAGACGATCTGGGACCCGGTACAGCTCGCCGCGAAGACGGACAACGTCTTCGGCCTGCTGTTCGCGCTGGTGACCGTGCTGGTGGCGACCCTGTCGGTGAACATCGCGGCCAACCTCGTCTCGCCGGCCTTCGACTTCTCCAACATCGCGCCGCGGAAGATCAGTTTCCGTGCCGGCGCACTCGTCACCTGCGTGCTCGGCGTGGTGATCTTCCCGTGGAAGCTGTACTCCGACCCGCAGGGCTACATCTTCACCTGGCTCGGCCTGGTCGGCGGTCTGCTGGGCACGGTCGCCGGCATCCTCATCGCCGACTACTGGATCCTGCGCCGCGGCAAGCTCGACCTGACCGACCTGTATCGCGAGGGCGGCCGTTACTGGTACGACGGCGGCTGGAACTGGCGGGCCGTGGTCGCCTTCGTCACCGGCGGTGTCCTCGCCGTCGGCGGCGCCACCTTCAAGCCGCTGATCGACGGCCGGCCCATCCCGGCGCTGGAACCCCTCGCCGACTACGGCTGGGCCGTCGGCCTCGGCACCTCGATGGCGCTGTACCTCGTCCTGATGCGTCTGACACGTTCGGACACGTGACGCGGGAAACGGCCGGAGGAGCAACAGCGCTCCTCCGGCCGTTTCGTGTCCCGGCCGTCAGCTCTTCCGGCTGTTCTGCAGTGCGGCCACCGCTTCCTTCGCGGCCTTGATCGCACCCTTGTTGATCTCGTCGGTGGTGGGCGCCTTCTTCGTCTCGAAGTCGCTGCCGTTGTAGTTGACGACCACCAGCGCGTTGGACACCCGGGCGATGACGACGCCCTCACGGGTCTGCTGCTTGTCCTCCGTGGTCAGGTTCACCACGGAGTAGGCCGCGTCGCCGAGCCCCGGCACCGCACCGCCGCCGCTCTTCTCCCCGGTGCGCTCCTTGTACGAACTCGTCGCCGCGTCGTCCGACTCGGCGATCTCGAAGGAGATGTCGAGCCAGCGGTAGTCGTAGCCCTTGAGCGCGTTCCACGAGCAGGTGCGGCGAAGCTCGGTGTCCGTGGACGGGATCTCCTTGCCGGCCGCCTTGGCGCCCGGCACGAGCGAGGCGATCGTCTTCGCGGCCACGCCGGTGCAGGGGGCGGGCGCGGCGGCATAGGTCTTGGAGACGGCCGTGGAGGACGGGCCGGACGACTTCTCGGTCTGGGTCTTCTGGGTGTCCTTGGCCGCGGTGTCCTGCTTGTCGGTCAGCGGGCCGGACGACATCGCCCAGCCCGCACAGGCGAGCACGACCACCGGGGTCAGACGCGCGGTGAGGGCGAGCGGCAGTGGGAGAGAGCGCACGGCGCACTTTCGTGGGGGACGGTGCGGACGGAGTCCGCAGTGCGGACAGGAGACGCCAGTGTCACACGACTCCCTGTGGGGCGGAAGTGTGAACTCGCTCCGTGGCGGCGCGGTGACGAAGGGGCCTGAACCTACCGGGACATCAGGGTTCTTCACCGGACATAGAGCGGACGAGAGGCGCCATGGCAAGGGGAGCGGGTAGGTACGTACGATCACGAGATCGGCCGCCGCGCAGTGAGGAGCCCGCCTTGTTCACCACCCGACCCACCCTCCAGGGAACGTTCGGCATGGTGTCCTCCACACACTGGCTGGCCTCCCAGTCGGCGATGGCCGTCCTGGAGGACGGCGGCAACGCCTACGACGCGGCCGTGGCCGGCGCCTTCGTGCTGCACGTAGTCGAACCGCACCTCAACGGGCCGGCCGGCGAGGTCCCGATCCTGCTCGCCCCGGCCGGCGGCGAGGTGCGGGTGCTGTGCGGACAGGGCGTGGCGCCGGCGGGCGCGACGGTCGCGCACTACCGGGGGCTGGGCCTGGACCTCGTCCCCGGCACCGGACCCCTCGCCGCCGCCGTGCCAGGCGCGTTCGACGCCTGGATGCTCCTGCTGCGCGACCACGGCACCAAGTCCCTCGGCGACGTGCTGAAGTACGCCATCGGGTACGCCGAGCACGGGCACGCGCCCGTGGAGAACGTCGGCGCGACCGTCGAGGCCGTACGGGAACTGTTCGAGACGGAGTGGACCTCCTCGGCGGAGGTGTACCTGCCGGGCGGGCGGTCGCCCCGCCCCGGCGAGCTGCTGCGCAACCCGGCCCTCGCCGCCACCTGGCGGCGGCTGCTCGCCGAGAGCGCAGGGGCGGGCGGGGCCGGCGGCCGGGAGGCGGAGATCGAGGCCGCGCGCCAGGTGTGGCGGACCGGGTTCGTCGCCGAGGCGCTCGTCCGGCAGGCCGCCCGGCCGACCCTGGACACCAGCGGCGAGCGGCACACCGGCACCCTCACGGCCGCCGACCTCGCCGCCTGGTCCGCGTCCTACGAGGCGCCCGCGACGTACGACTGGAACGGCTGGACCGTGTGCAAGGCGGGCGCCTGGAGTCAGGGCCCCGCCCTCCTCCAGCAGCTCGCGCTGCTCCCGGCCGAGCTGCCCGCGTACGGCTCCGCCGACTACGTCCATCTTCTCGTCGAGGGCTGCAAGCTCGCCATGGCCGACCGCGAGGCCTGGTACGGCGACGCGGCCGAGGTCCCGCTCGGCGAGCTGCTCGCCGCCGGCTACAACGCGGACCGGCGGCGGCTGATCGGCGACAAGGCCTCGTACGAGGTGCGGCCCGGCAGCCCCGGCGGGCGCGCCCCGCGGCTGAGCACGCACGCGTGCGTGGCGGTTGCCGACGACCTCGGCTTCAGCCCCATGGGCGCGGGCGAGCCGACGGTCGCCCGGGGCCCGGCGTCCTTCGGGCCGGGCGAGCCGGAGGTCGGCGCGAACGGGGTCACCCGGGGCGACACCTGCCACCTCGACGTCGTCGACCGCTGGGGCAACATGGTCGCGGCGACGCCCAGCGGCGGCTGGCTCCAGTCCAACCCGGTCGTGCCCGAGCTGGGCTTCCCGCTCGGCACCAGGCTGCAGATGACGTGGCTGGAGGAGGGCCTGCCGAACTCGCTGACGCCGGGCCGGCGCCCCCGCACCACCCTCACCCCCTCGATCGCGCTGCGCGACGGGGTGCCGGTGCTGGCCTTCGGCACCCCCGGCGGCGACCAGCAGGACCAGTGGCAGCTGCACTTCCTCCTCGCCGTCGCCCTCCGCGCGCGGGTGCGTGGCGGCCTCGACCTCCAGGGCGCGATCGACGCCCCGAACTGGCACAACGACTCCTTCCCCGGTTCCTTCTACCCGCGCGGGATGCGGCCGGGCAGCGTCACCGTGGAGTCCCGCATGCCGGCGGAGACGGTGGAGGAGCTGCGGCGGCGCGGCCATGACGTCACCGTCGGCGACCCGTGGTCCGAGGGCCGGCTGTGCGCGGTCGCCCGCGACCCGGAGACCGGGATCCTGCTCGCGGCCGCGAACCCGCGCGGGATGCAGGGATACGCGGTGGGCCGCTGACGGGTGCGAGTTCCGGTTCTTCATCCCGATTCCACCCGTGATGCACCCGGCGGGTGGGGATTGTCAGTGGGGCGTGCTCTCATGGAGGCATGATCGAAGACAAGGAAACCATCGACGAGTTTCTCGCCCGCCGCTCGGTCGACGTGGAGGAGGCGGTCCGCGGGGCCGCCGCGGCCGAGATCATGCCCCGCTTCCGGCAGCTCGCCGCGCACGAGGTCGGCCAGAAGAGCGGCCCGCACGACCTGGTGACGGACGCCGACCGGGGCGCAGAGCTGTTCCTCACCAATGCCCTCGCCGCCCTCCTGCCCGGCTCGGTCGTCGTAGGCGAGGAGGCGGTGGACGCCGACCCGGCCACGTACGAGGCGATACAGGGCGACGCGCCGGTCTGGATCGTCGACCCGGTCGACGGGACACGGCAGTTCGTGCACGGTGACGACGGCTTCTGCACCCTGGTCGCGCTCGTCCGCCACGGAGTCCTGCTCGCCTCCTGGACGTACGCTCCGGCCCGCGACCAACTGGCCACGGCCGTCCGCGGCGGCGGCGCCTTCCTGGACGGCGAGCGGCTGTTCGCCGGCCCGCCCGAGCCGGGCCGCGGCCTGACGGTGGCCACCTCGCACCCCGACTACACGACCGAAGCGGAGAAGCGCGCCCTGCTGGCGCTGTGGACGGACGGAGTCGCACCGCGCGCGTGCGGATCCGCCGGGCTCGAGTATCTCGCCGTCGCCCGGGGTGAGTTGGACGCCACGGCCTTCTCCTGGGACCTGGCCTGGGACCACGCGGCCGGACTGCTGCTGGTCGAGGAGGCGGGCGGCGCCCACCTCACCCTCACCGGCGAGCCGTTCCGCATCACGGGCGGCAACGTCCTGCCCTTCACGGCGGCCCGGGACGCGGCGACGGCCCGAAGGGTGTCGGGACTCCTCTCGGGCGCCGAGCGGCTTCGCGACATCGCCTGAGCCATGCGATGCGATGCGCTGCGCTGTGATCGGATGTGATCCGATGAGGTGCGGTGTCGTGCGGGCATCGTGCCGGGCGATGCGGGCATCGAGGCTGAGCGCCGCGGGCGGACCGGCCGGTTCCCGGCCCCGCGCCGCAGGCGTTGTCGTACCCCCGGCATATCCTGACTGCGGGGGCCACCGGTCTACGGAGGTCACCGGCTGACGAAGGGGTCGAAGTGCCGTCGATGCTCGATGCGGTCGTGGTGGGAGCGGGGCCCAACGGGCTGACCGCGGCGGTGGAGCTGGCCCGACGCGGCTTCTCCGTGGCGCTCTTCGAGGCGCGGGACACCGTGGGCGGAGGAGCCCGCACCGAGGAACTCACCCTGCCGGGCTTCCGCCACGACCCGTGCTCCGCCGCGCACCCCCTCGGCATCAACTCGCCCGCGTTCCGCGCCCTGCCCCTGGAGCGCTACGGCCTGGAGTGGCTGCACCCCGAGCTGCCCATGGCGCACCCCTTCCCCGACGGCAGCGCCGCCGTGCTGTCCAGGTCGGTCGCCGAGACGGCCGCCTCCTTCGGGCCCCGGGACGCGGGCGCGTACCGCCGACTGGTCGAGCCCTTCCTGCCCAAGTGGGACACCCTGGCCCGCGACTTCATGTCGCTGCCGCTCACCGCGCTCCCGCGCGACCCGGTCACCCTGGCCCGGTTCGGCCTGGTCGGCCTTCCCCCCTCCAGCTGGCTCACCCGCCGCTTCCACGACGAACCGGCCAAGACCCTCTTCGCCGGACTCGTCGCCCATGTGATGGCCCCGCTCAGCGGGTTCGCCACCGGTGCCGTCGGCCTGGTCTTCGCCCTCGCCGCACACGCCCGCGGCTGGCCGGTGGCCCGCGGCGGCTCCCAGTCCATCTCGGACGCCCTGGCCGCCTACCTGGAGGATCTCGGCGGCAGTATCCACACCGACTACGAGGTCAAGCGCCTCGACGACCTGCCGCCGGCCCGCGCCTACGTCTTCGACACCTCGCCCACAGCCCTCGCCCGCATCGCCGGCTTCGGCGACCACTACGCGGGATACAAGTACGGACCGGGCGTCTTCAAGATCGACTACGCGCTCGACGGCCCGGTCCCGTGGACCGCGAGGCAGGCCCGCACCGCCGGCACCGTGCAGATCGGCGCGGACAGCGCGGAGATCGGCGCCGCCCTGCGCGCCCCCTCCCGGGAAGGCCGGGCACCCGACAGGCCCTTCCTGATCACGGTGCAGCCCAGCGTCGTCGACCCCACCCGGGCCCCGGCGGGCAAGCACGTCTTCTGGGCGTACGGCCATGTGCCCAACGGCTGGACGGGCGACCTCACCGACGCCATGGAACGCCAACTGGAGCGTTTCGCCCCGGGTTTCCGCGACCGCGTGCTGGCCCGCGCCACCGCGGGACCCGCCGAACTCGCCGCCCGCAACGCCAACTACGTCGGCGGGGACATCGCCTCCGGCGCGGCCTCCGGGCTCCAGATCCTGCTGCGCCCCAAGCTGACCGCCTTCCCGTACGCCACCCCGCACCCGGCCGTCTTCATCTGCTCCTCGGCCACCCCGCCCGGCCCGGGCGTGCACGGCATGTCGGGCCACAACGCGGCGAAGGCCGTATGGCGCAGACTGCGGCGACAAAGCTGAGCGGTCGGCCGGTCCCGTTGCTATACACACAGCCATGACCACGATCACGCTCGTCCAGGGCGACATCACCCGGCAGTCGGTGGACGCCATCGTCAACGCGGCCAACTCCTCACTGCTCGGCGGAGGCGGCGTGGACGGCGCGATCCACCGCCGGGGCGGCCCCGCGATCCTCGCCGACTGCCGTCGGCTCCGCGCCTCGCACCACGGCAAGGGTCTCGCCACCGGCCAGGCCGTCGCCACGACGGCGGGCGAACTGGACGCGCGCTGGGTGATCCACACCGTGGGCCCGGTCTACAGCGCGGGCGAGGACCGCTCGGAGCTGCTGGCCTCCTGCTTCCGGGAGTCGCTGCGGGTCGCGGACGAACTGGGCGCGCGCACCGTCGCCTTCCCCGCGGTCTCCGCCGGCATCTACGGGTGGCCGATGGACGACGCCGCCCGGATCGCGGTGGAGACCGTGCGGGCGACGCGGACCTCCGTGGAGGAGGTCACCTTCGTCCTCTTCGACGAAGGGGCCTACGCGGCGTTCGCCGAGCGCATCGGCTGACCGGACGCGCACGACGGCCAGGAGGACGAGGCGGCTGTAGTACCCAGGTACCGCAGCCGCCGCCGCTTTCGGTCCCGCCATGCCGCAGCCCGCCCATGTGCGGCCCTCACAGTCCCGCTCGGCCGCAGCCCGCCCGTGTGCGGCTCACAGTCCCGCCCCGCCCAGCCCCCGCCCGTGCGCAGCCCCACAGTCCCGCCCACAGCCCCGCCCGCCGCCCCACAGCCCCGGCCCCGTACGACTGCCGCCCGCCCATCCCCAGTCCCGAACCCCGCCCACGCGCAGCCGCCCCTCCCGGCCCCGCCGCCCCCGGCCCTCCGCGCGGCCCCGGCGGGCCCGTCCTCGGTCCCGAACCCCGTCCGCCCCGCCCAGGTAGCCTTCCTGTCTGCGGAGCGGAACGTGCCCGCTCACACTCGGCAGGGCCGCGCTGTGCGCCGGGGTTAACTCCTGGTGGCCGGTCCGGGAGACACCTGTGTAATGCGCGGTTCGTACCGTCACAGAGGCTTGCAGAGGCTCTCACCAGGCCGATCGTCAGCAGGACGGCAGAACGAAAGGGGCGCCCGTGGCCGTGCCGGACCCGCGGACCGACAGCGCGACCGAGACGAAGGTGCGCACGGTCTGCTCGTACTGCGGCGTCGGCTGCGGCATGGTCCTCGACATCGGCCGCGGACCGGACGGCCGCCGCACGGTCCTGAAAGCCGTCGGCGACAAGCAGCACCCGGCGAACTTCGGCCGGCTGTGCACCAAGGGCGCGACCACCGCCGACATGCTCGCCGCGCCCGGTCGGCTGACCACCGCCCTCGTCCGCCCGGACCGCGGCGAGGAGCCCGAGCCCGCACCCGTGGACGCGGCGGTAGCCGAGACGGCCCGACGCCTGCGCGCGATCGTCGACGAGCACGGCCCGGACGCCGTCGCCCTCTACGTCTCCGGCCAGATGAGCCTCGAAGCGCAGTACCTCGCGAACAAGCTCGTAAAGGGTTACCTCCGCAGCAACCAGATCGAGTCGAACTCCCGGCTGTGCATGGCAAGCGCCGGAACCGGTTACAAGCTGTCTCTCGGCGCCGACGGCCCGCCCGGCTCCTACGAGGACCTCGACAAGGCGGACGTCTTCCTCGTCATCGGCTCCAACATGGCCGACTGCCATCCGATCCTGTTCCTGCGGATGATGGACCGGGTGAAGGCGGGCGCCAAGCTGATCGTCGTCGACCCGCGCCGTACCGCCACGGCCGCGAAGGCCGATCTGTTTCTCCAGGTCAAGCCCGGTACCGACCTCGCTCTCCTGAACGGTCTGCTGCATCTCCTGCACGAGAACGGCCACACCGACCCCGACTTCGTCGCCGCGTACACCCAGGGCTGGGAGGCGATGCCGGAGTTCCTCGCCGACTACCCGCCCGCGACCGTCGCGGAGCTCACCGGCATCCCGGAGACCGACCTGCGCGAGGCCGCCCGGCTGATCGGCGAGGCGGGGGAGTGGACCAGCTGCTGGACCATGGGCCTCAACCAGTCCACGCACGGCACCTGGAACACCAACGCCCTGGTGAACCTGCATCTCGCCACCGGCGCGATCTGCCGCCCCGGCAGCGGTCCCTTCTCCCTCACCGGCCAGCCCAACGCCATGGGCGGCCGGGAAATGGGTTACATGGGGCCGGGACTCCCCGGCCAGCGCTCCGTCCTCGTCGACGCCGACCGCGCCTTCGTCGAGCGGCTGTGGGGCCTCGAGCCGGGCGCCATCCGGGCGGACGGCGTCGGCAAGGGCACCGTCGAGATGTTCCGGAAGATGGCCGACGGCGAGATCAAGGCCTGCTGGATCATCTGCACCAACCCGGTCGCCTCCGTCGCCAACCGCAGGACCGTCATCGAGGGCCTGGAGGCCGCCGAGTTCGTCGTCACCCAGGACGTCTTCGCCGACACCGAGACCAACGCCTACGCCGACGTCGTGCTGCCCGGCGCCCTGTGGACGGAGACCGAAGGCGTCCTCATCAACAGCGAGCGCAACCTCACCCTCGCCCGACCCGCCGCAGACCCGCCGGGCGAGGCCCTAGCCGACTGGCGGCTCATCGCGGCCGTCGCCCGCGCGATGGGTTACGAGAACGGTTTCTCCTACGACAGCGCCGAGCAGATCTTCGAGGAGATCAAGCGCGCCCACAACCCGCAGACCGGCTACGACCTGCGCGGAGTGACATACGAGCGGCTGCGCGACACCCCGGTGCAGTGGCCGTCCGCCACCGCCGACGGGCCCGACCGCAACCTGATCCGCTACGTGAACGAAGACGGTTCCCTCACGTTTCCCACGGCTTCCGGCCGCGCCGTGTTCCACGCGCGTCCGCACGTTCCGCCCGCCGAGATGCCGGACGACGACTATCCGTTCGTCCTGAACACCGGCCGCCTCCAGCACCAGTGGCACACCCTGACGAAGACCGCCAAGGTCGCCAAACTCAACAAGCTCGATCCCGGACCGTTCGTCGAGGTGCACCCCGAGGACGCGGCCGCGCTCGGCCTGGCCGACGGCGACTCCGTCGAGGTCGCCTCACGACGCGGGCGGGCCGTGCTGCCGACGGTCGTCACCGACCGCGTTCTGCCCGGTTCCTGTTTCGCGCCGTTCCACTGGAACGACCTCTTCGGCGAGTACCTCAGCGTCAACGCGGTCACCAGCGACGCCGTCGACCCGCTGTCCTTCCAGCCCGAGCTGAAGGTGTGCGCGGTCTCGCTGACGAAGGTGTCGACACCGGTTACCGTCCATGCTCCGACCGCCGAGACCCCGGCCGGACAGACCCGGGCCGCACAGTCCTCGGCGGCTCTCGTCCCCACCGCCGTCCAGCCTGCCTCGCTCCAGTCCGCCTCGCTCCAGTCCGCCTCGCTCCGATCCGCCTCCCTCCAGTCCTCGGCGGTCGCCGTCTTCGGCCTGGAGCCCAGCCCGCCGCCGGTCCTGACCGAGCTGGAACGGCGCTACCTGGTCGGCTTCCTCGCCGGCATCCCGGCCGGCGCCCCGGGCGTACCCGTCCTGCCGCCGGACGCGCCGTTCAGCCCCGAGCACGCCCTGTGGGTCAACGGCACCCTCGCCGGCATGTACTCCCGGACCGCCGCCGCGCCGCCCTCGCAGGCCCCGGACCCGACCCCGACCCGGCGGGTCGTGATCCTGTGGGCCTCGCAGACCGGCAACGCCGAGGACTTCGCCGCCGCCACCGCCGAGCGGCTCACCGCGGGCGGCCACACGGCCTCCCTCGTCGCCATGGACGAGGCCGACCCCGCCGCCCTGCCGGCAGGCGCCGACCTGCTGCTGATCACCAGCACCTTCGGCGACGGCGACGCCCCGGACAACGGCGCCGGCTTCTGGGACGGCCTCGCCGAGCTGGGCACCGGCCGCCTGGAAGGCCGCCGCTATGCCGTCCTCGCGTTCGGGGACTCCTCCTACGACGACTTCTGCGGACACGGCCGCCGCCTGGACGACCGGCTGGACGAGCTCGGCGCGGTCCGGCTGGCCCCGCGCACCGACTGCGAACCGGACTACGAGACGGAGGCGGAGGCCTGGCTCGACCAGGTGGTCACGGCCCTGAAGGAAGCCACGGAACTGGTGCCCGAGGCCCTCGTCGAGGCCCCCGCTCCGGAACCCGACGACGTGCCGGACACCGCTTCCGTCGTCGTCACCGAGGCTGCTCCCGCCGCCCCTCCCCGCTCCCGCCGCCCCGCCCCCGTCACGGCGCGCCTCACCGGCAACCGGCTGCTGAGCCTGCCGGGTTCCGGCAAGGAGGTCCGGCGGTTCACCTTCGACACCCGCGACAGCGAGACCCCGCTCGTCTACGAGGCCGGCGACGCGCTCGGCGTCCGGCCCCTCAACTCCCCGGACCTGGTGGCGGAGTGGCTGACCGTCACCCGACTCGACGCGCACGCGCGCGTGCAGGTGAACGGCGTCGGCGAGATCGCCCTCGGCGAGGCCCTGCTGCGCCACCTCGACATCACCCGGATCACCCCGGCCCTGCTCCGCTTCACCGCCGACCGCACCCGCGACCCGCGCGAGCTGCGCAAACTGCTGCGCCCCGACAACAAGGACGAGCTCGCGAAGTGGTCCTGGGGCCGCCAGGCCGTCGACGTGGCGGCCGGGTCGGGCGTCCGTGCCGACGCGCAGGAGTGGGCCGAGGTGCTGGGACGGCTGCAGCCTCGCCTGTACTCCATATCGTCTAGTGCCGTAGCAGGGAATGTTTGCCCTGTTGTGATGTGACGCGTCGTCCGGGTGCTGTGCCGGGCGGCGCGTGTCCGGCACTCTGTCCGGGTG
>NZ_JBFAKW010000060.1:0-56558 GCF_040655955.1 Streptomyces sp. NPDC050263
CCTCGTACTGGACGTACTTGGGCTTTCGGCCGGTGCGGCGAGAGTGCGTGCCGGGCGTCGCGACGGGGCGAACGTTGCCTGCCGCGGCACTAGGCCGCACGGGTCAGCGGTACTCGGGCAGCCGCGCCGAGCGGTCGACGGGCGCGGGGATGCGGACGGCATGCCCCGCACCGGCATCCGTGTCCTGCGCCTCGCCCAGCAGGATCCGCCGCACGACGCGTTCCGCGGCCCGCCCGTCGTCGTACTCGCAGAAACGCTCCCGGAACGCCGCCCGCAGCCGGGTCGACTCGGCGTCCTGCCAGACGCCGGAGTGGAACACCTTCGCCAGCTCCGCGTCGGAGCGCGTCACATGCCCCGGCGGCTCGGCGGTGACGTCGAAGTACGCGCCCCGGGTCGCCCGGTACGCCTCCCAGTCGTCGGCGTGGATCACGATCGGCCGGTCCAGGTTGGCGTAGTCGAACATCAGCGCCGAATAGTCGGTGATCAGGGCGTCGCAGGCCAGCAGGACGTCCTCGACGTGCGGCTCGTCCGTGACGTCGGTCAGCGCACCGCGCCGGTGCAGATCGCGCAGCAGCAGCGCCCGTTCGTGATGCCGGGCCAGGCTCGGATGGAGCCGGACCAGCAGCCGGTACCCGGGGCCGAGCGAACCGGCCAGCGCCTCCAGGTCGACCCGCCACACATGGCGGCCCTTGCGATAGTCGCGCAGCGTCGGCGCGTACAGCACCACCGTCTCGGACGGCCGGACGCCCAGCCGCTCGCGCAGCCCGGCGCCGCGCGCGTCCCCGGCCCCGCCTCCGACCAGGACGTCGTTGCGGGGGCACCCGCTGCGCAGCGACGTGAAGTGACAGGGATAGGCCTGCTGCCAGACCTCCTCCGAGTGCCGGTTCGCCACCAGGCTGACGTCCCAGCGGTCGCTGCGCCGCAGCATGCCGCGCAGATCGGTGCCGTGCCGGGCCCCCGGACGGCTCCGCAGGTCCAGCGCCATGTACTTGAGCGGCGTGCCCCGGTGCGTCTGGACATGCACCGAACCGGGACGTTTCACCAGTTCACCGGCCCAGTTGCAGTCGTTGATCCAGTGCTTGGCCCGCGCCATCACCCGGTAGTAGCGCCAGGAACCCGTCGTCACGTACTCCGTGCCCGGGGGCACCAGCCCCACCGCCTCGGGCCGCACCGCCCACACGCCCCGCACGTGCGGCGCCAGTTCGGCGGCCCGGAGGCTGATCGCGTGGGGATCGCCGTTCACGGCGCGGCTGTGTCCGGCGGAGTACACGGCGAGCCCCGGGTCGAGGGCCCGCCGCAGCTGGAGCCGGTACCAGGACTGCTTGAGGCGCCGGACGACCAGCTCGCGCATCCGCTGCGCCCTCCGCCCGAGCGCCCGGCGGACGCGTCGCAGCACGCCGAGGGCGAGGTGGGCGGAGTAGGGGGCGCGGGCCAGCAGCCGGATCTCCGTACGGCGGGCCTCCGCGGGCGGGGCGAAGCCCGGCGGAACATGCCTGCGGTAGAAGGCCCGGATCCGCCGGTGGAACTCCCTGCGGTCGCCCCGCAGGACCCGTTCGGGGCGGGCCACGGCGAACAGCATGTGGTCCAGGGCCCGTTCGAACAGCAGCGGTCGGGCCCAGTCGAGGCCGGGCCGCTCGGCGAGGAAGGCGAAGAGCCCCTCGTACTGCTCGAAGATGTCGAAGTGCTTGCGGCCGGGGGTGCGGGTGATCGCGCCCTGGCGGCGCTGCCGGTACTCGACGCCCACCCGGTCCAGACAGGCGATGCGCTCGGCCGTGACCATCGTCTGGTAGGTGACGGGCGCGTCCTCGTACAGCCCCGGCCGGTACGCGAAGCCGTGGCCCAGGAAGAAGTCCCGGCGGTACGCCTTGTTCCAGGCGACCAGGAACAGATGCAGGTACTCGGGGTGCTCGCGCAGCGCGAAGGTGTCGGTGCCGGCCTGTTCGAGGAGGCCGGCGGCGTCGCTGCGGCCCGCGCGCCCCCACCAGTGGGTGCGGACGTGGTCGAAGACCAGGATGTCGGGGTCGTGGGTCGCGTCGAGCCGCTCGGCGACCGCCCGCAGCAGCCCGGGCGTGTACTTGTCGTCGCTGTCGAGGAAGAGGACGTAGTCCCCGGTGGCGTGCGGCAGGCCGGCGTTGCGGGCGCGGCCCAGGCCCACGTTCTCGGGCAGGTGGACGGCCCGCACCCGGGGATCGCGGGCCGCGTACTCGTCGAGGATCGCGCCGCAGCCGTCGGGCGAGCAGTCGTCGACGGCGATCACCTCGAGGTCGTCGAACGACTGGTCGAGGACGGAGTCCAGGCATTCGCGCAGGAAGCCCTGCACCTTGAAGACAGGGACGATGACGCTGAAGCGGGGCACGAAGGTCAGCTCCTCGTGAGGGCGGCGGTCGGCACGGCGGCGGGCGCGGGCGTGCGGCGGGCGAGCGGCACGGCGGGCTCGATCCGCTCGGCCGGTTCCCCGAGCAGCACCCGGCGTACGACGCGCTCGGCGGCGCGCCCGTCGTCGAACTCGCAGAACCGGGCCCGGAACCGGGCGCGCAGCTCGGCCGCCTCCGCGTCCGCCCAGCGGCCGGAGCGGAAGACGGCCGTCAGCTCGTCGGGGGTGCGGGCGACCGCGCCGGGCGGCGCGCCCAGGAAGTCGAAGGTGACTCCACGCGTCTCGCGGTACACGTCCCAGTCGTCGGCGTACACGACGATGGGCCGGTCGAGGTTGGCGTAGTCGAAGACGATCGAGGAGTAGTCGGTGACGAGGGCGTCCGCGGCGAGACACACGTCCTCGGCGCAGCGGTGCCCGGTGACGTCGATGATCCGCTCGTCGCGCGGACGGGCGCGGTCGTCGTCGGGGGAGTCGTAGAAGTAGTGGGCGCGCAGCAGGATCACGAAGTCGTCGCCGAGGGCGTCGCACAGCGCGCCGAGGTCGAGCCGGCCGTCGAAGCCGGTGCGGTGGTCGCGGTGCGTCGGCGCGTACAGCAGCGCCGTACGGCCCTCGGGGACGCCCAGTTGCGCGCGCACGCGGTGGACGTCGTCCGCGGTCGCCGTGTAGTAGACGTCGTTGCGCGGATACCCGTATTCGAGCATCTCGTAGTGGGCCGGGAAGGACCGCTCCCACACCTCGGTGGAGAGCCGGTTCGAGCTGAGGTTGTAGTCCCAGCGGTCGACCCGGCCGAGGAGGCGGTCGAAGCTTCCGGTGGCGGCGGCGACCACCGGGTACGCGGCCTGCTCGACGCCCATCTTCTTCAGCGGGGTGCCGTGCTGCGTCGACAGATGCACGCTGCCCGGGCGTTTGACGACCGCCCCCTCGAAGTTGGCGTTGTTGACGAGGTACTTGGCGCGCGCCAGCACCTGCCAGTACCGGCGGCTGCCGATGACGGCGTGGTCGACGCCCGCCGGCAGCGCGGGCACCTGGTCGGCCGTCACGAGGAACACCGAGCGGATGTGCGGGGCGAGTTCGGCCGCCTTGGCGTGGATCGCGGCCGGGTTGCAGGCGTAGCCGCGGCCCCAATAGGCGCAGTACACCGCCAGGTCGGGATCGATCCGGCGGCGCAGCTGGCGGCGGTAGTGGAGGCGCGTGCGCAGCCCTTTGGCGCGCGGGACGCGCCGGCCGGCCGCCGACGCCTTGCGGCGGGCGGTGTGCAGTGCGTGGAACGCCGTGTACGCGCCGGCCGCCAGCAGCCGGTGCTGCACCCCCAGGCTCCCGGCCGGCCTGCGGAAACCGGCCGGGCGGTGGCGCCGGTACAGCCGGCCCGCGCGCCGGAAGAAGGCCCGGCGGCGCAGGCGCGGCAGCCGGGTCGGATGCGCGGCGGTCTTCAGGACGGCCGCGAAGAGCTGCTCGAACAGCGGCCCCGACCGGTCCTCGGACAGCCCGAGCTCGGCCGCCCGGTCCAGCACCAGCTCGGTCCGGTCCAAGAGCTCCGCATGGTGCCGGCCCGGCTCGTTCTCCCGCTCGCCCTGCCGCCGCAGCAGATGCCGCACGACGACCGAGCGCAGCACCGCGACCCGGGCGGCGTGCACGGTGACCAGGCCGCCGAAGCCGACGTCCGTGAAGTGCCCGTCGGGGAAGTCGAGCCGGTGCTCGGCGAGGAAGGACCGCCGGTAGAGCGTGCCCCACGCGGGCAGCCGCACCCCGGTCAGCTGTGGCGCCTCGGCCGGGGAGAAGGCGTCCTGCGGGGTCGTCGCCAGCAGCGCCGCCGCCGGGTTGGCCGGCTGGCCCTCCCACCAGGGGACGCGCTCGTGCTCGGCGTACAGGACGTCCACGTCGCCCGTCTCGGCCAGCCGGGCGTCCAGCGCCGCGAGCGCGCCCGGGGCCAGTGAGTCGTCGCCGTCGAGGAACAGCAGATACGCGCCGGTCGCCGCCCGCAGCCCGGCGTTGCGCGCCCCGGCGGGGCCCGAGGACCGCGGCGACCGCACCGGAACCACCCGGGAGTCCCGCACGGCGGGCGCGTCGGGCGCGTCGCCGACCGGGATCAGCTCGAAGTCGCCGAAGGACTGGGCGAGGACGGAGTCCAGCGTGCCCCGCCGGGGCGCCGACGGGACGATGATGCTGAAGCGGGGCATGCTGCTCTTTCTCTCTCGCTGCTTCTGTTTCTGCTTCTGTTTCAGACGTCTCGGATGTTTCAGAGGGCGGTGTCGGCGACCGGTTGGGATTCGGCGGAGGGCCGCGGCACGATGGCGCTCGGCGCGCGCCCCGGCTGCGTCGAGGCCGCCGTCTGCGCCGCCGACGGCACCGGGCGGCGCTCGGCGAGCGGCACGATCGCGGGCAGCTCCGTCTCGCCCAGCACCACCCGCCGGACGACCCGCTCGGCGGCGCGGCCGTCGTCGTGCGGGCAGAACCGCTCGCGGAACGCGGCGCGCAGCTGCGCCGAGCGGGAGCCGCGCCAGTGGCCGGTCGCGAAGATGTCGATCAGCTCGTCCTCGCTGCGCGCGACCGCGCCGGGCGGAAAGGCCCGCAGGTCGAAGTAGGTGCCGCGGGCCGCCTCGTACGCCTCCCAGTCGTCGGCGTGGATCACGATCGGCCGGTCCAGGTTGGCGTAGTCGAACATCAGGGACGAATAGTCGGTGACCAGCGCGTCCGAGGCCAGGCACAGGGACTCCACGCTCGGGTGGTCGCTGACGTCGATGACCCCCGGCACCTCACGGACCGGCGGGGCCTCCTGCCAGTAGTGGGCGCGGGCCAGGATCACGAAGCGCGGGCCCAGCCGGCGCAGCAGGCGCTCCAGGTCCAGGTGGGAGCGCTGGACGCGGCGGTAGTCGCGGTGGGTGGGCGCGTAGAGGACGGCGACCGTGTCGCGCGGGATGCCGAGCGACTCCCGCAGCCGGGCCACGTCCGCCGAAGTCGCCTGCTGGAACACGTCGTTGCGGGGATAGCCGTACTCGAGGGTCTCGTAGCGGCCCGGGTAGACGCGCTCCCAGGTGAGCGTGGTGTGGCGGTTGGCGGACAGCACGTAGTCCCACTTGTCGACGCCGCCCAGCAGCCGGGCGAAGTCCATGTCCCGGGCGGCCGCCGGACGTTCCTGGAGGTCGAGGCCCATGTGCTTGAGGGGGGTGCCGTGCTGGGTCTGCACGAAGACCTGGCCGGGGCGCTTGACCAGCCGCCGGTCGAAGTTGACGTTGTTCACCAGGTACTTGGAGCGGGCCAGCGCCGTCCAGTAGGCGGCCGTGCCCGGGCGCACGTGACGCGGGCCGGGCGGGACGGCCGGCCGGTGCTCGGGGCGGGCGATCCAGGCCGTGCGCACCTGCGGCGCGAAGGTGCGGAACGCGGCCTCCAGCGCACCCGGGTTGCAGCCGTGCCCGCGGCCCCAGTACGCGGCGAACACGGCCCGGTCGGCGCGCAGCGGCAGCCGCAGCTGGATCCGGTAGTGGGCCTGCAGGACGCCCGCCCGCAGCGCCCGGGTGAGCTTCGAGGCCGCCTTGTGCGTGCGCCGGAGCAGGGTGATGAATCCCTGGAGCGTCCGGTAGGTGCGGTGCACGCCGAAGTGGACCAGCGTGTGGCGCAGATGGCAGCGCAGCGAGACCGAGGCGCCCGGGGTGCGGTAGCGGCGGTAGTGGGCGCGGGCCATGCGCAGGAACTCGGCGCGCGTGCCGCGCGGGAGCCGGTCGCGCTTGGTGAACACCGTCGACAGGTGGTCGACCATGCGGCGGAACAACACCGGCCGCCACTCGGCGAGTTCGGGCCGCTGCTCGACGAACGCGAAGACCCGGTCGTACTGCTCGAAGACGTCGAAGTGGCCGCGGCTGGTGGTGGACAGGATGTTGCCCCGGCGGCGCTGGCGGTAGTGCACGCAGACCCGGTCCAGGGTCGCGAGGGTCTTGGCCGTCATCAGCGCCGGGTACGTCCACGGCGTGTCCTCGTAGTAGCCGGGTGGGAAGCGCAGGCCCTCGCGCTCGACGAACTCCCGCCGGTAGGCCTTGTTCCAGGCCACCATCAGCACCCTGAGCAGCCCCGGACGGTCCTTGAGGGGGAACGGCGCCGGGCCCTCCTCGCTGAGCTGCGCCGCGAACTTGTTGGGCACGGTCTGGCCCGTCCAGTACGTCCGTGCGTAGTCGTAGACCAGGACGTCCGGCTCGCCCGTCTCCCGCAGCCGGTCGGCGATCGTGCGCAGCGCGTCCGGGGTGAGCGTGTCGTCGGAGTCGAGGAACAGCAGGTAGTCGCCGGTCGCCGCCTCCATCCCTGCGTTGCGGGCCGGCCCCAGACCGACGTTCTCCGGCAGGTGCACGCCGCGCACCCGCGCGTCCCGGGCCGCGAACTCGTCGATGATCTCGCCGCAGGAGTCCGGCGAACGGTCGTCGACGGCGATCAGTTCGAGATCGCCGTACGACTGGGACAGCACCGATTCGAGGCACTCGTGCAGGTAGGCCTGAACCTTGTACGCGGGGACGATGACACTGAACCTGGGCAAGGGACATCCATGGGTCGGCGCGGGCGGTAGAGGCGGTGGACAGGGCCTTGCCCGGGAACGGCCGATGGAGTGAATCGGTTACGGTTTTCGAGGCATACGGGGGATTTCCGGTGAACGCGAAGGGGCAGGCCGATGACTCGGCCCGCCCCTCTCGCCCGGAACTCAGGGCTATTTCACCGCGCCCGCCATCACCCCGGACACGAACTGCCGCTGGAACGCGAAGAACACGGCCAGCGGGATCACCATCGAGATGAACGCGCCGGGCGCGAGCACGTCGATGTTGTTGCCGAACTGCCGTACCTGGGTCTGCAGGGCGACCGTGATCGGCTGGCTGTCGGCGTTGGTGAACACCAGCGCGACCAGCATGTCGTTCCACACCCACAGGAACTGGAAGATGCCCAGGGAGGCGATCGCCGGGCCGCCCAGCGGCATTACGACCCGGGCGAACAGCCGCAGTTCACCGGCCCCGTCGAGCCGGGCCGCCTCCAGCAGTTCGCGCGGGATCTCCGCGAAGAAGTTCCGCAGCAGGAACACCGCGAAGGGCAGTCCGAACCCGACGTGGAACAGGATCACGCCCAGGATGTTCCCGAACAGGCCGATCTTGCCGAACAGTTCGGCGATCGGGATCAGCGCCACCTGCACGGGCACGACCAACAGTCCCACGACGCCCAGGAACCACCAGTCGCGGCCCGGGAACTCCATCCACGCGAACGCGTAGCCCGCGAGCGCGCCGATGACGACGACCAGGACCGTCGCCGGCACCGTGATCAGCACGGTGTTGACGAGGGAACCGGTGATGTCGCCGTTCTCCAGCAGCTTCTGGTAGCTGTCGAAGGTGAGTCGGGACGGCTCGCTGAACACGTTCCACCAGCCGTCGGCGCTCATGTCCTCGGGGGAGCGGAGCGAGGAGACGAGCAGTCCGATGGTCGGCACCAGCCAGAACAGTCCGACGACGATGAGGAACGCGCGCACCAGACCGCCGTTGAGCTTCTCCATGATCCATTCGAGCCGCTTCTTCGTCCCCATCGTCCCGGTCGTCCCGGTCGTCCCCGTGGTCCCCGTGGTCCCCGTCGTCGCGGTCGTCCCCGTCGTAGCCGTCACCTCCGCACCTCCCGCCTGAGCCGACGTACGTTGAACCACATCACCGGGATCACCAGGAGCAGCAGGAACACCGCGATCGCGCTGGCGATGCCCGGCTGGTCCTCGGAGAAGCCCTTGCGGTACAGCTCCAGGGCGAGCACGTTCGCGTCGTCCTGCGACGACCCCGGGGCGATGATGAAGACCAGGTCGAAGACCTTCAGCACGTTGATCATCAGGGTGACGGCGACGACCGCGAGGACCGGCGCGAGCAGCGGCACGGTGACCCTGCGGAACACCTGCCACTCGTTGGCGCCGTCCACCCGGGCCGCTTCGAGCAGCTCCCGCGGAATCCCCGCCAGGCCGGCCGCGATCAGCACCATCGCGAAGCCCGCCCACATCCAGATGTACGAGCCGATGATGGCCGGCGTGACCAGCGACGGGCCGAGCCAGTCCAGACCGTTGTACGCCTCCTTGAAGTTGTCGGCGGGCAGCCGGAGTCGGGCGCCGTCGGCCTTGGCGGGAAGCGTGAAGGTGCCGTCGTCGGCCGCCTTCGTCGAGGCCACCACCTTGCCGTCCCTGACCGCCTCGATCTTCATTCCGGCGTAGCCCAGTTCGGACGGGTCGGGCGCGCCGAGGGTGCCGACGCCCTTGCCGCGGGTGAAGTCCTGCCAGGCGGTCCCGGTGATCTCCCCTTGTTCGGGCCGCGCCTGCACGGCCTTCTCCGCGCTGCCGGGCATCTGGTCGGGGGCGACGCCGACCAGCGGGAGGGCGACCGGGACGCCGGTGCGGACCGGGGCCTTGGTGACGAAGCCGCCGTCCTGCGGTCGCAGCGGCGAGTCACGGCCCGGGTGGGCCTTCGGGAACGCCGACGACTCGGCGAACGTGTCGTGGACGCCCACCCACACCGCGTTGGCGACGCCCTTGTCCGGGTCCTGGTCGTAGACCAGCCGGAAGATGATGCCGGCGGCGAGCATCGAGATCGCCATCGGCATGAAGACGACCAGCTTGAACGCGGTGCCCCAGCGCACCCGTTCGGTCAGCACCGCGAAGATGAGACCGAGCGCGGTCGCGACGGTCGGCGCGAACACCACCCAGATCACGTTGTTCTTGAGGGCGGTACGGATGCCGTCGTCCGTGAAGAGGGCCTTGTAGTTGTCGACGCCGGCGAAGCCGTCGCCGGACTGGTCGTAGAAACTGCGCACGACCGAGTACCCGATCGGGTAGACCACGAGTGCGCCGAGCAGCACCAGGGCGGGCAGCAGGAACAGCGCGGCCACGGTCCTTCGGGTGCCGGTCACACTCTTGCGCGAGCGAGGAGGGGCGGGGGCTCCGGGAGCCCCCGCCGCCGCGGGCGTCGCCATCTCCGCGTCAGTTCCCGTACGCCGCTGCCGCGTCCGACTCCAGTTTCGCCTGGATGCCGGCCACGTCCGTCGGGTTCTTCAGGAAGTCCTGGAGGTCCTTCCACTCGCCCTTGCCGGGGGTACCGCCGAAGGCCTGCGGGGCCTGGTCGGACATGTCGAAGCGGAAGTCGTCGCCGGCCGCGATCAGCGCCTTGGCGATCGTCTGCTGGACCTCGTTCGGGTACACGGAGACATCGACGTTCTTGTTCGGCGAGAGATAGCCGCCGAGCTTCGCCTGGATCTCCGCCGCGTCCGGCGAGGCCAGGAAGGTCGCCAGTGCCTGCGCGCCCTTGGAGTCCTTCAGGATGACGGCCGCGTCACCGCCGGAGACCACCGGCGCGGTGTCACCGACCTTCGGGAACGGGAACACCTTGGCGTCCGTGCCGACCTTCGACTTCGTGTCGGCGATGTTGACCTGTACGAAGTCGCCCTCGTAGACCATGGCCGCCTTCGGCTGGTCGCCGCCGGTGAAGGTCTGGGTCACCGAGGCGGGGAACTCGGTCTGGAGCGCGCCGCTCGCGCCGCCCGCCACCCAGTCCTTCTTGCCCCAGATCTGGGCCAGGGTGGTCAGGGCCTCCTTCACGGAGGGGTCCGTCCACTTGATCTTGTGCTGGGCGAGCTGGTCGTACTTCTCCGGGCCCGCCTGGGAGAGGTAGACGTTCTCGAACCAGTCGGTGAGGGTCCAGCCGTCGGCGCCGCCGATCGAGAACGGGGTGACGCCGGAGTCGTACACCGTCTGCGCGGTGGTCAGCAGATCCTTCCACGTCGCGGGGTCGGTGGCGCCCGCGTTCTCGAAGACCTTGGCGTTGTACCAGATCAGCGACTTGTTGGCGGCCTTGTAGTAGACGCCGTACTGCTTGTCGCCCACCTTCCCGATGTCCTGCCAGCCCTGTGAGTAGTTCTTCGCGAGCTCCGCCTGGGCCTCGGCGCCCAGCGGTTTGGCCCAGCCCTTGTCGGCGGCCTGTTTGACGGCGCCGGGCTGCGGCAGCATCGCGACGTCCGGCGGTGAGCCGCCCGCGATCTTCGAGCCGAGGAAGTTGATGATCGGGTCCTGCGCGGGCACGAAGGTGACCTTCGCGCCCGTGCGTTTCGCGAACTCGGCGAGGACCTTCTTGAAGTTCGCCTGTTCGGTGCCGGTCCATACGGCGGCCACTTCGAGAGTGGTGCCGTCGAGCTTGGGGAGGGTGAGGGTGCTGCCGGAGTCCTTGGTTCCGGTGCCGCTCCCGGTGCCGCCGCTCTTGTCGTCGTCGCTGCCGCACGCCGTGAGCGAGAGCGCGAGCGCTCCCGCCAGGAGCGTGGCGGCCGCCTTCACGGTCCTGCGTGTCCGGATGGTGTTGCTCGTGCTGCGCATCACTGCCCCGTTCTTCGTTCCTCGTCGAACGTTCGAGCGCTGTCCCGTGGCACTGGTCTACGCCGGGTGCCTGGGCTCGGCAAGAGCGCCCGCGCTGTCAAGAGGGGGATCGTGATCGCGTCGTGATGGGTGCGGGTGTCGGTGTGAGCGTCACCGGGGGCTGTGCCCCCAGACCCCCATCGGCCCCGAAAGGGCCATGTCCTCAAACGCCGGACGGGCTGGAGTGCCCTGACCGGTGCTTGTCGGTGGACACCGGACGGGCTGGAGTGCCCTGACCGGTGTTTGTCGGTGGACGTCGGACTTGTCAGTGGACGTTTGACGGGGTGGATCGGCGGGAGGCCCGGTCCAGGGCGCTGGCCAGGAGGGCCAGGTCTGTGGGGCCGTTGCCCAGTTCTCGTACCGGGCGGCGGGTCGGGGGGTCGCCCATGCGGTGCCATTCCAGCGGGACGACCGTGGGGCGCTGGGTCGCCGTGCGGGGGATGCGGCCGGTGACCCGGCCGCCCTGGAAGGGGGTGAGACGGCCGTCCGCGCCCCGGAGGCGGCCGCGGCCCGGCGCCGGTTCGTCCGTGCCGGAACCCGGAGGGTCGAGACTGATCCGAACGGTGGACATCCGGGCCGGCTCCGACTCCGCCGTACGGCCTCCCGGACCGGCCGCCGCCACCAGGTGCACCCCGAGCCGCTCGCCCTCGCGGGCCACCGCCTCCAGCGCGCGCATGACCGAGCCCGCGGCGGGCCGGCCGGGAGAGCCGAGGGCGGGGGAGACGAGGGCGTCCAGGTCGTCGACCACCACGACCAGACGGGGCAGCGGGGGCTCGGCCTCGGCCCGCTGACGGGCGGCCGCCCCCGGCCGCAGCCGGAGGGTGGTGCTGGGCGGGGTGTCGAGGTCGGCGGCGCCCGCTCCCGCCGTGGGCGGGGTGTTCGGCGTCCGCTGCGGGACCATGCGGCCCGACACCGCGCGGTGCGTGTGCCACTCCGCGAAACCGGCGCGGCCCAGCAACTCGGCCCGCCGCTTCAGCTCGGCGCTCAGCGACTGCGCGAACTCCCGCATCCGGACCGGGTCGTTGGCGGTGAGGTGGGTGGTGACATGCGGTACGTCCGTACAGACCCGCAGTCCGTCGCCGTGGCCGCCGCCCTTGCCGACGGTGTCGCGGCCGTCCAGCAGGATGATGCTCAGCCGGTCCGGCCGCTCGGCGGCGGCCAGCGAGGCGACGACCGCCCGCAGCAGTTCCGACCGCCCGCTGCCGGGCGGGCCCTCGATCAGCAGGTGGGGGCCCTCGGCGACCAGGTCCACGCCCACCGGGCCGCGCGGACCGGCCCCGAGCACGGCCCACGCCCGGCCGCCGAGCGCCTCGGCGTCGTCGGCCGCGTCCGCCCAGCGGGCCATCAGGGAGGCGGGCGTGGCCCGGGCCAGGCCCAGTTCGTCCAGCAGCCGCGCCGACTGGGGCAGCGGTGCGGACACACGCGTGTGCCGCTCCCCGCCGCCCGCGCCGTCCGGCCGCAGGGGGGCGAGCGCCCGCGCGAAGCGTTCCGCCCAGGCCGGCGAGACGGCGTCCACCGCGCCGACCGTGCCCGGTCCCACCGGGCCGGGCCGCTCCGTCTCCGCCCCGGGCGACGCCACCCGTACCAGCCGCAGCGCCGTCGCCACGTCCCCGCTGAGCAGGGCGACCGCCCCGCACGCGCGGAACGTGGGCGCCGCCGCGCAGGCCGCCTCGTACGTCTTTGCCGCCGGTGCGGAGGGGGCGGCGGCGGGCGTCTCGGCCAGGCAGACGACATGTATCCCGGCCCGCGGACCGGCCACCGCCAGCCGGGCCACCGCTTCCCGCAGATCGGCGCCGCCGGGATCGCCGTCCACGACGACCACCGTGTACGGGCCGGGGAACGCGCCGTCCGCAGAGTCCTCCGCCACCGCCCAGGAGGGACGGCGGGCCGAGCCACGGGGCGCCGGGATCTGTGCCGGGCCGGTCGCGTCACCCGTACCGCTCGCGCTGTCGGTGAGGTGGTCCTCCAGGCGGCGCAGGAGTTCGTCCGCGCGGGCGGCGGCCTGGTCGCGGTCGTAGGCGAGCAGGAGCCGGCAGTCCTGGCCGTGTCCCGGGCGCAGATGCGGAAGCCAGCCCAGCCAGGACCACTCGGCGGTCCGCTCCTCCTCGGAACGCGCGCGGTCCGTGCTGATCAGGACGATTTCCAGGGCGTCGGGGGAGTGCAGCGCGGCGAGTTGGGCCAGCACCGCGCGCGCCAGCCCGGACAGCCGGGGGCGCGGCCCGGCCAGGCCGAGCGCGCCGACCTCGCGCAGCCCCGCCGTCACCGGTACGGCGGGCAGCAGGCCCGAGCCGTCGGGCGCCGCCCGGTCGGCCGTGCCGAGCCGCACGGTGAGCGCCTCCGGGTGCCCGGGGGCGCGCTCCCACAGCCGGGGGCCCGGACCCAGCGCCGTGAGCAGCAGCGCCGCCGGGTCGGGCCAGGTCTCGGGCGCGGGGGGCGGGCCGGCGATCGGCTGCGCCTCGGCTCCGACCGTCTCCTCGTCGTAGGTCCCGGGGACGACCGGGTCGTCCGGGGCGCCGCCGCGACCGCCGGCCAGCCGCCGCGCCCACGCGGACAGCCCCCCGCGCTTGCGCACGCCCGGGGGGACGTCGGTGCCGCGCAGGGGGGTGCCCTTGCGGCGGGCGGACGGCTCGTAGGGGGAGTCGTCGGGCGCGGTGTGCGGGCCGCGGACGTCCTCGTCGTGCGGCGCGGTGAAGGAGCCGAGGCCGGCGCGGCCGGCATGGGTGTTCATGGAGCCGGAACCCGCGCCCGTGCCGGCGGCGGTGCCGGGCGTGCTCTCGATGTGCGGTGCCCCGCCCTGGCCGGGAACCACGTGCGGCGGCAGCGGAATCTCCCTGGAGCCGCGCAACCGCTCGCCCCGGGCCTCCGCCGTGCCGCTCCAGTCGACGGTGCCGTGGGCATGGCCGGTGGGTCCGTTCGGCCCGGCGCCCGTCACGCGCGCGTGGTCCGTGTCCTTCTCCGGGACCGATCCGGAGCCTGCGACCGAGTTCGAGCCGGTGCCGGTGCCGGTGCCCGTGCCCGAGTCCGAGCCCGTGTTCGACTCCGGGGCCTCCGCCGTCGTCCCCCCGCAGGGCACCCGGACATGGCCTTCGCCGTCCGGGGTCGTCGGCACCCGCGGGCCGGGGCCGCCGGGTGGGGCCAGCCGCAGGGCCGACTCGCCGACGCGCAGGAGGGCGCCGGGGGTGAGACGGACGGGGCGGGTCTGCACGCGCGTGCCGTCCAGCGTGGTGCCGTTGGTGGAGCCGAGGTCGGCGACCGTGACACGGCCCTCGGGGGCGAGCGTCACCGCACAGTGCAGCCGGGAGACGTCCGGGTCGTCGATCGGCACATCGGCGTCGGCGGAGCGGCCGACGCGGACCTGACCGCCGTGCAGCAGGTGGACCCCGCCCGCGTCCGGTCCGGCCACCACGTGCAGCCGGGCCGGGGCGTCGTCGACCTCCGGGTGCGGTTCGGGGTCGGCCGGTGCGCCGAGGGACAGCACCGCGCCGTCGATCAGCGGGGGTTCGCCGAGGGTGCAGCGCTGTGAGTCGAGCCGCTCCACGCCCGCGTAGAGCACGATCGCCGCCGCGGACGAGGACGACGGAGCGCCCTCCCCGGAGACCGCCGCGGCCAGCGCGGACGCCACCGCGGCCAGGGCGGTGCCGGCGGGCGCCGTGACCAGCACGTCGCAAGCCGCGGCGCGGGCCCGCGCATCGGGGTGCGCACCCTGCGGGTCTACGACGGTCAGCCGGATCTGCATCGCCGTCAGCGGTCCCTTCTGCACGGGCGCGGACTTCCCCCCACCCCACACGAGTACAGCGGCCAGTACTGAAGGCATCCTCGCACCTGTCACTGACAACGCGCCCCACACCCGGTGGCAAGTGATCTTGATTGGTCGGCTCTGCCCGCAAAAGTGCCGGACAAGCGCGTCGCCGGTGATCAGTTGAGATCGGTCACGTCCCGCTCCGGCAACCAAGAAGACCGGGCGAAGCGTCTTTCCTTCGAACAAAGACGACAGCCCGGTGTCCGCACAGCGGCACTACAGTGGGTCGGAACATCGGACAGGAACAGGCAAGCAAGCAGCAGGGAGCGCGTGACGTGCGGCCAGTCGGCAGCAAGTACCTGCTCGAGGAGCCGCTCGGACGCGGCGCCACGGGCACCGTCTGGCGAGCCCGCCAGCGCGAGACCGCGGGCGCCGAGGCGGCCGTGCCGGGCCAGCCCGGAGAGACCGTCGCGATCAAGGTCCTCAAGGAAGAGCTCGCGGGCGACCCCGACGTCGTGATGCGCTTCCTGCGCGAGCGGTCCGTGCTGCTGCGCCTGACCCACCCGAACATCGTCCGGGTCCGCGACCTGGTCGTCGAGGGCGATCTGCTGGCGCTGGTCATGGACCTCGTCGACGGCCCCGACCTGCACCGCTATCTGCGCGAGAACGGCCCCCTGACGCCGGTCGCCGCCTCCCTGCTCACCGCCCAGGTCGCCGACGCGCTCGCCGCCAGCCACGCCGACGGCGTGGTGCACCGCGACCTGAAGCCGGCCAACGTCCTGCTGATGCAGGACGGCGGGCAGATGCACCCGCTGCTCACCGACTTCGGCATCGCCCGCCTCGCCGACTCCCCGGGCCTGACCCGGACCAGCGAGTTCGTCGGCACGCCCGCGTACATCGCGCCGGAGTCCGCCGAGGGCCGCCCGCAGACCTCCGCCGTGGACATCTACGGCGCCGGCATCCTGCTCTACGAGCTGGTCACCGGCCGTCCGCCGTTCTCCGGCGGCTCCGCGCTGGAGGTCCTCCACCAGCATCTCAGCGCCGAGCCGCGCCGCCCGTCCACCGTCCCCGACCCGCTGTGGACGGTCATCGAGCGCTGCCTGCGCAAGAGCCCCGACGACCGGCCCAGCGCCGAGAACCTCGCGCGCGGGCTGCGGATCGTCGCCGAGGGCATCGGGGTGCACGCGAACTCGATGCAGATCGCCGCGGCGGAGGGCGTCGGCCATGTGCTCGCGCCCGACCCGGCGCCCGCGACCGTGCCGGGCGGCGCCTTCGACCCGAACGCCGCGACCAGCGTCCTGCCGCACACCTCCGGCCCGGCGGGGGCCGCCGACCCCACCGCCGTCCTGCCGCACACGGGCGGTGCGGGCGCGGCCGATCCGACGGCCGTCCTGCCGCCGGTGCCGCCGCACCAGCCGGGGCAGCAGCCCGAGCAGCCGCATCCCTGGGCGACCCAGATGCAGGGGGCCCGCGACCGCAACGAGCAGACCCAGGTCCAGCAGTACCTGGACCCCGGCGAGGACCCGCTGCGCCGCCGCCCCCAGCGGCAGGTCGCCCGCCCGCAGCAGCAGCCGCCGCAGCAACAGCAGCCGTACCCGCCGCAGCAGCACCAACAGCGGCCTCAGCAGCGGCCTCAGCAGCGGCCGCAGCCCCAGCAGCCGCCCGGATACGGGTATCAGGGGCCGCCACCGCCGCAGCAACAGCAGTACGCGCCGCAGCAGCCCCAGCAGCCGCAGCGGTATGCGCCGCCGCCCCAGCCGCAGCCGAGCCAGCGGCCCGCGCCGGAGCCCAGGCAGCCGCGCGAGCCGAGGCAGCGCACCGCCAACCCGATGCGGATCCCCGGTCTCGGCTGTCTGAAGGGGTGTCTGTTCACGATCGTCATCCTGTTCGTGGCCGGATGGCTGATCTGGGAGTTCAGCCCGCTTCAGGGGTGGATCGGCACGGGCAAGAGCTACTGGGACCTGGTCACCGGCTGGATCGGGGACGTCACCGGCTGGATCAGCGACCTCGGCGGCGACTCGGGCAGCGGCTCGGGCACCCCCGGGAACTGACCCGCCGGCCGGCCCGCCGCGAGGCACGCAGACCGGCCCGGACGACCGCGGGTTTATGGACTTGTCGACACCTGGCGGGTGATTTCCGTCTCCGCGGTGAAGGTTGGCTCTTCGGACGCGTACTTTGATGGGCAACACGCGTCTGTAGGAGCAGTCTTGGCACGGAAGATCGGCAGCCGGTACACCGCCCACCAGATCCTGGGACGGGGCAGCGCCGGCACGGTGTGGCTGGGCGAGGGACCGGACGGGCCCGTCGCCGTCAAGCTGCTGCGCGAGGACCTCGCCTCCGACGAGGAGCTCGTGGGCCGCTTCGTGCAGGAGCGCACGGCACTGCTCGGCCTGGAGCACCCGCACGTGGTGTCCGTCCGGGACCTGGTGGTCGACGGCAATGACCTCGCTCTCGTCATGGACCTGGTCCGCGGCACGGACCTGCGCACCCGGCTCGAACGGGACCGGCGGCTCGCGCCCGAGGCCGCCGTGGCGATCGTCGCGGACATCGCCGAGGGACTGGCCGCCGCGCACGCGGCCGGGGTCGTGCACCGCGACGTCAAACCGGAGAACGTGCTCCTCGACATGCAGGGCCCGCTCGGCCCCGGCGGCTCGCACCGCGCCCTGCTGACCGACTTCGGCATCGCGAAACTGATCGACACCCCCAAACGGACCCGTGCCACGAAGATCATCGGCACCCCCGACTACCTGGCGCCGGAGATCGTGGAGGGCCTGCCGCCGCGCGCCTCGGTCGACATCTACGCCCTGGCGACGGTGCTCTACGAGCTGCTCGCGGGCTTCACGCCGTTCGGCGGCGGCCACCCGGGCGCGGTGCTGCGCCGCCATGTCACGGAGTCCGTCGCTCCCCTGCCCGGCATCCCGGACGAGCTGTGGCAGCTGATCGTGCAGTGCCTGGCGAAGGCCCCGGCGTCCCGGCTGCGGGCCTCCGAGCTGGCGGCCCGGCTGCGCGAGCAGCTGCCGATGCTCGCGGGGATGCCGCCGCTGGACGTGGACGAGCCCGACACCGAGGAGGAGGACGAGCCGACCGAGGCCGCGCCCGCCACGTCCGCCCCGGCGGCCCCCTCCGGGCGGGTGCGGCGGGGTTCGGTCCCGCTGGTGCCGGGCGCGAAACCGGACTCCAACCGGGACACCCACACTTCGATGCGGGTGCCCGCCCCGGACGAGCTCGCGGGCGGCGCGCACGGCACGGCACGGGTCCCCCGGGCGGCCGGCACCCCGCGCCCCGGCTCGGCACGGAACCGTTCCGTCACCCGGCGCCGCCGGATCACGCTGGGCGTGGCGGCGGTGGCGCTGGTCGCCGCGGTGGGCGCCGGGACGTGGGCGGCCACGTCGGGCGAGGACGCGCCCCCGCAGGACACGAAGAACTCGACGCCGGCGACGCCCTGACCTCCTCGGCGAGGCCGGTGAGCAGGCAAGGCACGGTCACCGGCACTCCCCGGTTGGCGGAGCCGTTACGCTGGAGGCGTGGCAGTCGTCGATGTATCCGAAGAGCTCAAGTCCCTCTCCTCGACCATGGAGTCGATCGAGGCCGTTCTGGACCTCGACAAGCTGAGGGCAGACATCGCCGTGCTCGAGGAGCAGGCGGCCGCGCCGTCCCTGTGGGACAACCCGGACGAGGCGCAGAAGATCACCAGCAAGCTGTCCCACCTCCAGGCCGAGGTCAGGAAGGCGGACGTGCTGCGCGGCCGGATCGACGATCTCGCCGTGCTGTTCGAGATGGCCGAGGAGGAGGACGACCCGGACACCCGCGCCGAGGCCGAGTCCGAGCTCACCGCCGTCAAGAAGGCGCTGGACGAGATGGAGGTCCGTACGCTGCTCAGCGGCGAGTACGACTCCCGTGAGGCGCTCGTCAACATCCGCGCCGAGGCCGGTGGCGTCGACGCCGCCGACTTCGCGGAGAAGCTCCAGCGCATGTACCTGCGCTGGGCCGAGCAGCACGGCTACAAGACCGAGGTCTACGAGACGTCGTACGCCGAAGAGGCCGGCATCAAGTCGACCACCTTCGCCGTGCAGATCCCCTACGCCTACGGGACGCTCTCCGTCGAGCAGGGCACGCACCGTCTCGTGCGCATCTCGCCCTTCGACAACCAGGGGCGCCGGCAGACCTCCTTCGCGGGTGTCGAGATCCTTCCCGTGGTGGAGACCACCGACCACATCGAGATCGACGAGTCCGAGCTGCGGGTGGACGTCTACCGCTCCTCCGGACCCGGCGGCCAGGGCGTCAACACCACGGACTCCGCGGTGCGTCTGACCCACCTCCCCACCGGCATCGTCGTCTCCTGCCAGAACGAGCGGTCGCAGATCCAGAACAAGGCGTCCGCGATGAACGTCCTCCAGGCGAAGCTCCTCGACCGGCGCCGGCAGGAGGAGCAGGCCAAGATGGACGCCCTCAAGGGCGACGGCGGCAACTCCTGGGGCAACCAGATGCGTTCGTACGTCCTGCACCCGTACCAGATGGTGAAGGACCTGCGCACCGAGTTCGAAGTGGGCAACCCCGAGGCCGTGTTCAACGGTGAGATCGACGGTTTCCTGGAAGCCGGAATTCGCTGGCGCAAGCAGCAGGAGAAGTAGGTTTGTCGACAAGGCAACCGCCCTCGAATCGGGGGCGGTTGCTTTTTACATCACATTCACAGCATCACCGTCTCGCAAAGCCCCCCGACCTGGACATTGCGCCCGCAACGACCTTGACGTTGCTTTGAAAAATGGGGAGGGTGCAGTGTGGCATGCGTATCTCCGGGACGTATGTGAACCGGGGGACTTGGCTTCAGCTACATCTCAGCTGCCCCCGTCGATCACAGTCCCGAGCGCGGCCTCATCGACGATCAGCTACTGGGGGTAGCAACCATATGACCAAGAAGACGCGGATCAGGGTCGCGCGCATAGCCGCCGGCGCCGTGATCGCCGCGGGCGCCTCACTGACGGTCGCCGGCGTCGCCTCGGCCGCCGGTGACGAGGACGGCCTGAGTGGCCTGGTGTCCACGTCCGGCGAAGTCACCGTACAGACGGGTGAGGAGCCCTGCCCGGTCGGGGTCTGCGCCGATGGCGGCACGTCGACGGGCACGTCCACCGGCACCTCGACCGGTACTTCGGCGGGCACGTCCACGGGTACCTCCACCGGTACTTCGACGGGCACCTCGACCGGCACCTCGACCGGTACTTCGGCGGGCACGTCCACGGGTACCTCCACCGGTACTTCGACGGGCACCTCGACCGGCACCTCGACCGGTACTTCGGCGGGCACGTCCACGGGTACCTCCACCGGTACTTCGACGGGCACGTCCACCGGGACCTCGGCGGGTACGTCCACCGGTACTTCGGCGGGCACGTCCACCGGGACCTCGGCGGGTACTTCGGCGGGTACGTCCACCGGGACCTCGGCGGGCACGTCGACGGGTACCTCGACCGGTACGTCGTCCGGCACCTCGTCCGGCAACACCTCTTCGGGGTCCTCGGAGGGCAACACGTCCTCCGGCTCGTCCTCGGAGGGCAACACCTCGGCGGGCAGCACCACGGCCGGTTCGTCCTCGTCCGGCAGCAGCTCTGCCGGTACCGGTACCGACACCGACGGCACCTCCACCCAGGAGGTGGGCAGCTCCGCGCTGACCGACACCTCGGACAACGCCGAGGCCGTCGCCCAGGGCGGTGGCAAGGAGCTGGCCGAGACCGGTGCCGGTCAGACCATGTTCCTGGTCATCGGCGCCGCCACGATGATCGCCGGCGGCGTCGGCTTCCGCGTGCTCCCGCGTCTCGTCGCGGGCCGTGGCGGAGCCGCTGCCTGACGGTAGGTAGCCGTACCCGTACGTGACGTACACAGGCAAGGGCCCGGAGCTGTTCGCTCCGGGCCCCTTGTCGTCCGTGCCCCGCGGCTGCGCGGTCTGCTTACGCGGTCTGGTGGGCGAGCAGCGCCATCGCTGCCACCAGCACCACCAGGAGCGCGATCAGCGTCATCGGGTTCAGGCCCGCGAAGAAGTTCTCCTGCTGCTGCAACCGCTCGCGGTTGGCGCGGCACACAGGGCACCGGCCCTCGCTCACGGGAGCCGCGCAGTTAGCGCACACCAGCCGGTCGTACGTCATGCGCTCGCCCTCCTTGCACCGGTTCCACGTACACAACGCCTGCGGGAACGGGAACGTTCCCCCTCCACTGTGCCAGGTTCCTCCGGAGGGTGCGCGGCTCCCCCGGAGAGCGACCGCGGAGCGACCGGAGCGCGGCCCGGAGTGCGGGTGCCGTACAAAGTCGCGTACAAAAACGCACAAGCCCCACCCAACCCCTCCCGACGCCTGCGCCGCCCTCCTCGGTTCGCGTATGGTCACGCTCATCTACCCCCGGCGACCCGTGGTGCATCCGTGATCCGATTCGACAATGTCTCCAAGGTCTACCCCAAGCAGACCCGCCCCGCACTCAGGGATGTCTCCCTCGAGGTGGAGAAGGGCGAGTTCGTGTTCCTCGTCGGGTCCTCCGGCTCCGGAAAGTCCACCTTCCTGCGGCTGATACTCCGCGAGGAGCGGTGCAGCCACGGCCAGGTGCACGTCCTGGGCAAGGACCTCGCGCGCATCTCCAACTGGAAGGTGCCGCAGATGCGCCGCCAGTTGGGGACGGTCTTCCAGGACTTCCGGCTGCTGCCGAACAAGACCGTCGCGGAGAACGTGGCCTTCGCGCAGGAGGTCATCGGCAAGTCCAAGGGCGAGATCCGCAAGTCCGTGCCGCAGGTGCTCGACCTCGTCGGGCTCGGCGGCAAGGAGGACCGCAGACCGGGCGAACTCTCCGGCGGTGAGCAGCAGCGCGTGGCCATCGCGCGGGCTTTCGTGAACCGGCCCAAGCTGCTGATCGCGGACGAGCCCACCGGCAACCTCGACCCGCAGACCTCCGTCGGCATCATGAAGCTGCTGGACCGGATCAACCGGACCGGCACGACCGTCGTGATGGCGACGCACGACCAGAACATCGTGGACCAGATGCGCAAGCGCGTCATCGAGCTGGAGCAGGGCCGGCTCGTCCGCGACCAGGCGCGCGGCGTCTACGGCTACCAGCACTGACCGTCCCCGGAAAGGCCTGAACAACTCGCCATGCGCGCCCAGTTCGTACTGTCGGAGATCGGCGTCGGTCTCCGCCGCAACCTGACGATGACCTTCGCCGTCATCGTCTCCGTCGCCCTGTCCCTGGCGCTCTTCGGCGGGTCGCTCCTGATGAGCGACCAGGTCACCACGATGAAGGGCTACTGGTACGACAAGGTCAACGTCTCGGTCTTCCTCTGCAACAAGAGCGACGCCGAGTCCGACCCGAACTGCGCCAAGGGCGCGGTCACCGCGGACCAGAAGAAGCAGATCAAGTCCGACCTCGACAAGATGGGCGTCGTCGACTCGGTGACGTACGAGTCGCAGGACGACGCGTACAAGCACTACAAGGAGCAGTTCGGCGACTCCCCGCTGGCCAGCTCCCTCACGCCGGACCAGATGCAGGAGTCGTACCGCATCAAGCTGAAGGACCCGGAGAAGTACCAGGTCATCGCTACCGCCTTCGACGGGCGGGACGGCGTGCAGTCGGTGCAGGACCAGAAGGGCATCCTGGACAACCTCTTCGGACTGCTCAACGGCATGAACTGGGCGGCGCGGGCGGTGATGGCGCTGATGCTGGTCGTCGCGCTGATGCTGATCGTCAACACCGTGCGCGTCTCGGCCTTCAGCCGGCGGCGGGAGACCGGGATCATGCGGCTCGTCGGCGCATCCGGCTTCTACATCCAGGCGCCGTTCATCGCCGAGGCCGCGGTCGCCGGGCTGATCGGCGGCACGGTCGCCTGCGGATTCCTGGTGATCGCCCGGTACTTCATCATCGACCACGGCCTGGCCCTGTCCGAGAAGCTGAATCTGATCAACTTCATCGGCTGGGACGCCGTGTTGACGAAACTTCCGCTCATCCTCGCCACCAGCCTGCTGATGCCCGCGCTGGCCGCTTTCTTCGCGCTGCGCAAGTACCTCAAGGTGTGACGCACGCCCCGAGGGCCGTACGGTCAACCGACCGTACGGCCCTTCGCGTTCCCCTAGACTCACCGCCATGTCAGGCCGCGACCTGTTCTGCCAGCCCCGCCGTTTCCGCCGCGGGGCCGCCCTGACATTGGTGTTCGCGAGTGTGCTCGTCGCCGGTGCCGCGACCGGAGCGCTGCCGCGGGAGCCGGGCGAGGGGCGTGCCAGCGCCTCGGGCGCCGCTCCCGCCACCGCCCCCGCCGGTCACTCCGAGGACGTCACCCGGGCCGCCGAGGAGGCCGCAGCGAGCGGCAAGTCCCCGATGGAGGCCGCCGAGCGCGCCGTCAGCCGCAGCGGGGACCGCTGGGCCGCCGTCTACTCCGAGGGCGAGTACGAGGAGTTCGCGGAGTCCCTGGACGGCCGCTACACCGGCGTCGGCCTGGAGGCGCGCAGCGAGCGGGACGGCCGGATCGAGGTGACCAAGGTGCAGTCGGGATCGCCCGCGGCCGCCGCCGGGATCCGCTCCGGCGACCGGCTGCGCACGGTCGACGGCCGTAGCGTCGACGGGCTGCCGGTCACCGACGTCGTCTCCTTACTGCGCGGTGACGGCGAGGACGCGTCCGCCGGCACCGCCGTCCGGCTCGGCCTGGAGCGCGGCACGCGCGCGTGGACCGAGACCCTGCGCCGGGCCCTCCTCTCCACGGACTCCGTCACCGCCCGCAGTCTCCCCGGCGGCGTCACCGTCATTGCCGTCGCCGCGTTCACCAAGGGCGTCGGCGACAGCGTGCGGACCGCCGTCCGGCAGGCGCCGGTCGGCGCCGGGATCGTCCTGGACCTGCGCGGCAACTCCGGCGGCCTGGTCACGGAGGCCGTCGCGGCCGCCTCCGCCTTCCTCGACGGCGGTCTCGTCGCCACCTACGACGTCGAGGGCGCCCAGCACGCCCTGCACGCCGAGGCCGGCGGCGACACCGGCAGACCCCTGGTCGCGCTCGTCGACGGCGGCACGATGAGCGCGGCCGAGCTGCTCACCGGCGCCCTTCAGGACCGCGGTCGCGCGGTCGTCGTGGGCTCTCGCACCTTCGGCAAGGGGTCGGTCCAGATGCCGAGCCGGCTGCCCGACGGCTCCGTCGCCGAACTGACCGTCGGGCACTACCGCACGCCCTCCGGGCACAGCGTCGACGGCCGGGGCATCACCCCCGACCTGGAGGCCGACGAGGGGGCGCTGGAGCGCGCCGAGACCGTACTGGGCGGCCTCGGGGACGCGTCGGCCCCGTAGATCCGGCCCTGTGGCCGGCGGCTCCGTAATCGGCTTTCCCCCCGGGCCCCTCCAGGTGCGAAAATGGCGGGACTATGAGCAAGGGAATGTACGTACCGAAGGAGTCCCAGCCGAAGCAGGGCGGGGCGGCCGCCACGGCCAAGGCCAAGGACGGCAAGCGCAAGATCGTCGCGCAGAACAAGAAGGCCCGGCACGACTACGCGATCATCGACGTCTACGAGGCCGGTCTCGTCCTCACCGGCACCGAGGTGAAGTCGCTGCGCGAGGGACGCGCCTCGCTGACCGACGCCTTCGTCCAGATCGAGGGGAACGAGGCGTGGCTGCACGCCGCGCACATCCCCGAGTACTTCCAGGGCAGCTGGACCAACCACTCCGCGCGCCGCAAGCGCAAGCTGCTCCTGCACCGCGAGGAGATCGACAAGCTGGCGGTGAAGTCGGAGGAGACGGGCCACACGATCGTGGCCCTCGCCGTCTACTTCAAGGACGGCCGGGCGAAGGCCGAGATCGCGTTGGCGCGCGGCAAGAAGGAGTACGACAAGCGGCAGACCCTGCGCGAGCAGCAGGACCGCCGGGAGACGGACCGGGCGATCGCGTCGGCCAAGCGCAAGCAGCGTCACGCGTAGCCGCGGGGAATACGGTGGCATCGTCGGGCGTTGGTCACGTACGATGGCAGCAACACCGGGCGACCGGTGTGCGCATTGAAAAATCAACATGGGGATGATCGGTTTCGACAGCGGCTGTCGAAGCAGGGGAAGCGTGTCGAGGAAGCGGCAATGATCTCGTAAACCATATGTCGCAAAAAATAATCGCCAATACCAAGAGCGATTCCCAGTCCTACGCCCTCGCTGCCTAATAAGCAGTGAGTGTAGGACCCTTAATGGGTGTCAGCCCGGGAGTGTTCCCGATCCGGATCCTGGCATAATCTAGGGAACTAAACCTTGATCTCGGTCACGGGGTGAAGAGGGAAATCAAACAGTGACTGGGCCCGTCGGCGACTTGTTCGCGTGATCACCGGGGCCGAGAAAATCACAGCGAACTGCACACGGAGAAGCCCTGATTCTGCACCGTTGGACGCGGGTTCGATTCCCGCCATCTCCACTCATATCCCATGTGACAGAGAACCCCGCCCCTTTCGAGGGGCGGGGTTCTCTGCCGTTTCGGAGGCTTTTCATGAACGACGGGCGTCCGCGGAGCGTTCTCGTCCGGCTTCCCCTCGACGCCGAAGGTCCGGTGCCGACGAAGCATGAGCTGCGCCGGCACGTCGAGCGGACCCGGGCGGTGGCCCGGGAGCTGGCCGCGTACCTCGGTCCCGCGTGGGCGGTGCGGTACCGGGACGAGCGGCGGGGCGACGAGCGCTTCGTGTGCTGGGGCTGCGGGGAGGTCTTCCTCACCTTCGAGGCCTACGGCGACCCGCCGCACCACCCCCTGCACATCACCCTCCTCGGCGAGTACCACGCCCACCCGCTCCGCAAGGGCGCCCACGACGACTTCGCCCCGGACGACGCCTCGGCCGCGCTCGGGCTGTCCGACGCGCTGGTCGCCGACCTGTCCGCCTGGGCGAGGGGCATCGACGCGGCGATGGACGCCTGGCTGGGCGACCGCGAAGACGCCCGCCGGGAATCCGCGTTCCGGCGCCTCCATGAAGCCGGCGAGACGCTCGCCGAACGCCTCGCCGGTGAACTCGGCCCCGGCCGGACCGTGACCTACGAGGGCGTCCAGGGTGTGTCCTGCGCGGTCTTCGGCACCCGGCTCACCGACCCGGTGACCCGCTGATCCGCCGACCCGGTGTCGGGCGTGAGTGCGTCAACGGGGCGTACGGGAATTCACCCGAGTTGAAGGTTTTATTCGATCGCGGACAAACATGGGCAATTCGCTGTTCGTGTCGCTGAACTTTCCGGCCATGCCTGCGGCTGTGCTCCGCGCTCCTCCCGGCGCGGCTTCCGGGTCCTCCTGTGTCACTGGTGTGGCGAAAGATGTCTGTCTCCCCGCTTCTCGGTGCTGCGTCAAGGGGATGTTTTCAGACATAGGCATGAACATGACTTCTGTCCATAAATGACACATCGCGAACACGGGGCCCACGCCTGCGCTAGATTCATCGACCTGAGCACAATGGGGTAAATGGGGCGCGGGGACTGGGTGGGGGCCCGGTTCCATCGACGTGGGCTCGGAGTCGTAGGTGTACCCAGAACAGTTCCGTGGGGGGAAGAGCGCACGTGAAGAATTGGCGAGAAGACGCCCAACCGGAGTGGCCGGAGGCGGCGCCGCCGACTCGGGATGTTCCGGTCATGGGTGCCGGATCCCAGAGGTACCGGTCATTGCTGGAGGTACAGCAGGAAAGCGGTTCATCCGCGACCTCGAATGCCTCGAACAGCCTTTCCGAAAACGAACGGTCGAGCGATCTCCGGGATCCCTGGGGAGAGGAGCCCGGCGGCGTGGACGGCAAGGGCAACGATCCGCGCGAGGTGACCGTCCAGCTCGACCCCCTGAAGAAGGGGCGCGCCGACGCCGCGGACGCCGCCTCCGACGTCCCGGTGTTCGTCGACGAGTCGGGCCGCCGCAGCCGGACGTTCCGCCGCATCGGCATCCTCGTGGGCACCGCGTGCGGCGCGTACGCCGTCGTCATCGTGGCCACGCTGCTGTCGGGCAACGCGGGCGCGCCCTGGCTGCCGGTACCGGTGCCGGGCAAGGCCGACGACAAGCCGGCGGCCGGCAAGGTCGACGACTCGGAGACGCCCGAGGACTCCACGACCCCGCGACCCGGCGAACCGGGCGAGATGCTGCCGGGCGGCGCGGGGATCACCGCGTCCACGCCGGGCGCGGTGCCGGGCAAGCCGGGTGTGAGCGCGGCGCCGGGTGCGTCGGGGAGCGCGGCTCCGTCGAGCGGGCCGTCCGCCGCGGCGCAGCCCTCGGCGAGCGGAAGCGCCCGGCCCAGCGCCGGGCCGCCGGCCTCGGTTCCCTCCCCGCCCGGCCCGAGCGCCCCGGTCGTGCCGCCGCCGGCCTCCTCGCCGCCGCCGCCGGCGTCCTCGCCCGCCGCGTCGCCGACGGCCGCCTCCTCGCCGTCCCCGGCCGGAGGAGCCTCCAACACCGTCGCCGACGGCCCGCCGGAACCGGCCCCGGCCGCCTCGAGCCCCGCGGCCTGAACGGCATACCGGCCCCTGGGGGGGCCGGGCCCGCGTCGGCCGACGCGCCGATGCCGGCGGTCGATGCCGGCGGTCGATGCCGGCAGTCGATGCCGACGGTCGGTGTCGGACCGACTGCTCGTCCGTCGCGCCCCGGCCTCCCACTCGCCTCAGGCGATCACCTTCACTCCGCGCCGCACGAGTGTGTGGCGTGGGTCCCTTTTGCCCGATCTCGTCCCCGGAGAACCACCTCTCATGGCACCACGTACCAGCCGACGTTCGGCCCGACGGTCCGCTGTCGGGCAGCCCGCGCACTCGTCGTCCTCCCCGTCGTCGGGGGGCTCATCGGGGGGTGAGCCGGGCGGCGGGGCGCACGCCCACGGGCGGCGGTCCGGCCGGCGGCAGGGACGGGGACGGGCCCCCGGGCACGCCGCCGGCGGTTCCGGGCACGGGGCCCCGCCGCCTCCCGAACGCCGTCGGTCGATGCCGCTGCGGCTGCGGCACCTGCTGCCGATGCTGGTGCTGCTCGCGATGATGGCGATGCTGATGCTGCGCGGCTATGTGCACAGCGAGATCCTCGCCGACCACCGCGTCCGCCCCGAGGCCGCCGCCGAGAAGGTGCCGGAGCTGATCCGCGAGGGCGGGCCGGTCGTCGACACCCGCAGCGGACGGCAGACCAGCCTGGACGTGCCGGACGGCCGGATCGTGCTCACGTTCGACGACGGGCCGGACCCGAAGTGGACCCCCGTGGTCCTCGACGTCCTCAAGAAACACCACGCGCACGCCGTCTTCTTCATCACCGGCACCATGGCCTCCCGCTACCCGGACCTGGTCCGGCGGATGGTGGACGAGGGCCACGAGATCGGGCTGCACACCTTCAACCACCCCGACCTCTCCTACCAGTCGAACAAGCGCATCGACTGGGAGCTCACCCAGAACCAGCTGGCCCTGGAGGGCGCGGCGGGCATCCGCACCTCCCTCTTCCGGCCGCCCTACTCCTCCAGCACGGACGCCCTCGACGACGAGACCTGGCCGGTCACCGAGTTCGTCGGCAGCCGCGGCTACCTCACCGTCTTCACCACCGCCGACAGCGAGGACTGGCGCAGGCCGGGCGTGCGGGAGATCATCCGCAACTCCACCCCGGCGGACGGCAAGGGCGCGATCGTCCTGATGCACGACTCCGGCGGCGACCGGTCCCAGACCGTCCGGGCCCTCGACGCCTACCTGCCCGAACTCCAGCAGAAGGGCTACGAGTTCGAGAACCTCACCGAGGCCCTGAACGCGCCCAGCGCGCACACCCCGGTCGGCGGACTCGACCTGTGGAAGGGCAGGGCCTGGGTCTTCCTGGTCGCGGCCTCCGACGACATCACCGCCGTCCTGGTCGTCGGCCTCGCCGTGATCGGCGTCCTCGTCTTCGCCCGCTTCGGCCTGATGCTGCTGCTCTCCGCGATGCACACCCGCCGTACCCGCCGCAAGGACTTCGTCTGGGGTCCCGACGCGCCCGTCACCGAACCGGCGTCCGTGCTGGTGCCGGCCTACAACGAGGCCAAGTGCATCGAGAGCACGGTGCGTTCGCTGATGAAGAGCGAGCACCCGATCGAGATCCTCGTCATCGACGACGGCTCCAGCGACGGCACCGCCCGGATCGTCGAGGACCTCGGACTGCCCGGCGTGCGCGTCGTCCGGCAGCTCAACGCGGGCAAGCCCGCCGCTCTCAACCGAGGCATCGCCAACGCCAGGCACGACCTCATCGTGATGATGGACGGCGACACGGTCTTCGAGCCCTCCACGGTCGGCGAGCTCGTCCAGCCCTTCGCCGACCCGCAGGTCGGGGCCGTCGCCGGCAACGCCAAGGTCGGCAACAAGGACACCCTCATCGGCGCCTGGCAGCACATCGAGTACGTGATGGGCTTCAACCTGGACCGCCGGATGTACGACGTCCTGCGCTGTATGCCGACCATCCCCGGCGCGGTGGGAGCCTTCCGCCGCTCCGCGCTGGACCGGGTCGGCGGCATGAGCGACGACACCCTCGCCGAGGACACCGACATCACCATGGCCATCCACCGCGACGGCTGGCACGTCGTGTACGCGGAGAAGGCGCGGGCCTGGACCGAGGCGCCCGAGTCCGTCCAGCAACTGTGGTCCCAGCGCTACCGCTGGTGCTACGGCACCATGCAGGCGATCTGGAAGCACCGCCGGGCGCTGGTCGAGAGCGGTCCCTCCGGGCGCTTCGGCCGGGTCGGGCTGCCCCTCGTCTCGCTCTTCATGGTCGTCGCGCCGCTCCTCGCCCCGCTCATCGACCTCTTCCTCGTCTACGGCCTGCTCTTCGGCCCGACCGGCAAGACGATCGCGGCCTGGTTCGGCGTCCTTGCAGTCCAGGCGGGCTGCGCGGCCTACGCCTTCGTCCTGGACCGCGAACGCCTCACCCCGCTGATCTCGCTCCCGCTCCAGCAACTCCTCTACCGACAGTTGATGTACATGGTCCTGCTCCAGTCCTGGATCACCGCCCTCACCGGCGGCCGCCTGCGCTGGCAGAAGCTGCGCCGCAAGGGCCAGGTGGCGGCCCCGCCGGGCGGATCGGCAGCGAGCATGGACGGAGGCGTGGCCTGATGAGCACCCAGAGCACCGAGCCGACGGAGACGACCGAGCCGACGGAGACGACGGCCGCCCTCGACCTGTCCGGCCTCGAAAAGGAGGCCCCGGAGAAGGGGAGCGCGGAGCAGGGGAGCGCGGAGCAGGACGGGGCGAAGAAGGGCGGTGGGCGTGATCGCTACTTCGATCTGCTGCGGGCCGTCGCCCTCTTCCGCGTCGTCTTCTACCACCTGATGGGCTGGGCCTGGCTGCCCGTCGTCTTCCCCTCCATGGGCGTGATGTTCGCGCTCGCCGGCAACCTCATGGCCCGCTCGCTGGCCAGACGCCCCGCGCTGGAAGTCGCCCGCGGACGGCTGCGGAGGCTGCTGCCCCCGCTGTGGCTGCTGGGCGCGGTCGGCCTGACGGGCATGCTGGCGGGCGGCTGGGGCCCGGACGACGACGGGAACTCCGCCTGGTGGTGGCTCCAGCTCGCCTTCTGGATCGTGCCGCTGGGCGACCCGCCCTACGGCGACAGCGTGCCCGGCGTGCACGGGCTGATCGGCGACGACTGGGCCGCCGACATGGGCGTGCCTCTGTGGTATCTCCGCGCCTACCTCTGGTTCGTCCTGCTCTCCCCGCTCCTGCTGCGCGCCCTGCGCCGGCTGCCCTGGCCGACGATCCTCGCGCCGATCGCGCTGTCCGCCGCCCTGGAGTTCGGCGCGCTCTCGGTGCCGGGGTGGCGGCTGGAGTCCGGCCTCGTCGACTTCGGCGCGTTCGGCGCGTGCTGGCTGCTGGGCATGGCGCACCAGGAGGGCATCCTGCGCCGGCTGCCCCGCTATGTCGTCCCCTCGCTGGCGCCGGCGGTCGCCGGGGTCGGCCTCTGGTACGCGCTGAGCCAGAACCTGCGGGAGGGCCACGACCTGGACGACATGCCGTTCGCCCAGTCCCTGTGGTCCTTCGCGGCGGTCCTGCTGCTCCTGCACATCAGCCCGTCCTGGTCGAAGTGGCCGGCCCGGCTGCGCCGCTGGGACCGGCTGATCACCCTGCTCAACTCCCGTGCCGTGACGATCTACCTGTGGCACAGCGTGTGCATCGGAGTGGTGGCGGCCCTGTGGGACCGCCTGTGGAACATCGCGTGGCTGGAAGCCGACGCCCGCTGGCTCCTGGAGAGCCCGTGGCCGCAACTGCCGGCCGTCTGGCTGCTCACGGCCGCCTGCGTCGTCTGCTTCGGCTGGGTGGAGGACCTGGCGGCCCGCCGCAAGCCCCGCCTGTGGCCGGACGGACGGGCGACGAAGGCGTCGCACCGCGCCTGACGTGCCCGAGGCGCCCGAGATGCCTGAGCTGACGCCCGTAAAGGGCAGGTCAAGGGGGATCGGCCGTCGATTCCCGGTGTCGGGGGCGTGTGGAAGACTGCCTCGCGTTGCGTAAGTGAACAGTGGCCCGGCCGACGGGCGACGGGGGAGTGAGTGCCGGTGAGCAAGCGGCAGATACGGAAGATGCTTCGGCTGATGGCGGGAGGCGAGCCCGTCGAGCTCACCAGCGCCATGGCCTCGGTGAAGAAGCTGGCCCGACTGGCCTTCGTGGCCCAGCAGTTCGGGTACGAGTACGCGGACGTACGGCAGGGCGGCGGCCGCAACACCGCGCTGGTGATGCTGATCCTCCCGGACCCGAGCCCGCAGGCACGCGCGCGTGCCGCGCAGAACTGGGCGCAGTACCCGAACGCCTCCGACGGCGTCTCCCTGCCGCCCGTCGTGCCGGACGCCTTCGAGCTGCTCAAGGCCCGTATCAACTTCGACCTCACCGGCAAGAACGCAGAGAAGCGGATGGGGTACGGCGCGCTGGGCGCCACCGCGGGCTGCGCGATCATCGGCATCCGGCTCGGCGCCACGGGAACGGACTTCGCCATCGCCGGTGTCATCTGGGCCGTCCTCATGGGCTTCCTCGGCATCGGCCTTGTCGTCACCCGGCACCGCAACGCCAAGTTCGCCGCCCGTCTCCAGGCCGCCGGCTTCACGCCGCTGACGGACGAGACGGGCCGGGTGCGGTATCTGCCGCCGGGCGCGGCCGCCGGACACGGCCAGCACGCCTACGGCGGTCACCCGGGGCAGGCCCCCCCCGGGCCCGTACGGACCGTACGGCGCCGCCCCCGCGGGCCCCGGCGGCTACGGACACCCGCAGCCCCAGCCGCACCAGCAGCCCGGACCGTACGGCCGGCCCCATCAGCAGCCGGGGCCGTACGCTCAGCCGCAGCCGTATCCCCAGCAGTACCCTCAAGCCCAGGCTCAGCCGTATCCTCAGCAGCCCCAGGCCCCGTACCCGCCCCACCCGCAGGGCCGGCCGCAGCCCCCCAACCCCTACGGCCGGCCGCCGCAGCGCTGAGCTCTCCCCAAAACCTCTCACCGGGCGCTCTCGCAAGGTGAGAGCAACGTTCCTTTCCGGTCACCCACAGCCACAGCCCGGAAACGCGCCCTCCCTACCTTCGGGACTCATCACCGCTCATCCCCCCGAACCACCCGAGCCCCGGAGCACCGTGGAGGCGTCATGACAGCCCCGAGTACAGCCCCCGCACCCGCGTCGTCCCCGACGAAAAAGGGGAGCCGCTGGATCGAGGAGTGGGACCCGGAGAACGAGGCCTTCTGGAACGAGAAGGGCGAGAAGATCGCCCGTCGTAACCTGGTCTTCTCCGTCCTCTCCGAGCACATCGGATTCTCGATCTGGACCATGTGGTCCGTGCTGGTGCTCTTCATGGGCCCGGAGTACGGCCTCACCCCGGCCGACAAGTTCCTGCTGACGTCGATGGTGACGCTGGTCGGAGCGGTCGTCCGGGTGCCGTACACCTTCGCGGTCGCGATCTTCGGCGGCCGGAACTGGACGATCGTCTCCGCCGCGCTGCTGCTGGTCCCCACGATCGCCGCGTTCACAGTGATGGAGCCGGGAACATCCTTCAACACGTTCCTGCTGGTCGGCCTGCTCGCGGGCATCGGCGGCGGCAACTTCGCCTCCTCCATGACCAACATCAACGCCTTCTTCCCCCTCCGTAAGAAGGGCTGGGCGCTCGGCCTGAACGCGGGCGGCGGCAACATCGGTGTGCCGGTCCTGCAGCTGGCCGGCCTCGCCGTCATCGGCGCCAGCGGCGGCCCGCGCGTGCTGCTCGGGCTCTACATTCCGCTGATCGTGATCGCCGCGACCCTCGCCGCGCTGTACATGGACAACCTGTCGTCCGTGAAGAACGACACCGGCGCCGCGATCGACTCCGCGAAGGACGCCCACACCTGGATCATGTCCTTCCTCTACATCGGCACGTTCGGGTCGTTCATCGGCTACAGCTTCGCCTTCGGGCAGGTCCTGACGAACCAGTTCGGCCGGACGCCCCTCCAGGCGGCCTACCTCACCTTCATCGGCCCGCTGCTCGGCTCCCTGATCCGCCCCGTCGGCGGCTGGCTGGCCGACCGCTACGGCGGCGCCCGCATCACGCTCTACAACTACGTGGGCATGGCCGCGGCCACCGCCGTCCTGGTCTTCGCCAGCATGCAGAAGTCGCTGCCGCTGTTCGTCTCCGTCTTCGTGGTGCTGTTCGTGCTCACCGGCCTCGGCAACGGGTCGACGTACAAGATGATCCCCGGCATCTTCCAGGCGAAGGCCGTCGCCAAGGGGCTGGAGGGCGAGGAGGCCGCCGCCTATGGACGTCGGCTCTCCGGGGCCTCCATGGGGCTCATCGGGGCGGTCGGCGCGCTCGGCGGCGTCGGCATCAACCTGGCCTTCCGGCAGTCCTTCCTCTCCTACGGCTCCGGAACCGGCGCCTTCGTCGCCTTCCTCGCCTTCTACGCGGCCTGCTTCGCGGTCACCTGGGCTGTATACCTTCGCCGCCCGGCGGGCCGGGTGACGTCGTCGAATACCTCCTCCGAGGCGAAGCCGCAGCTCAGCTACGCCGAGGTGTGACGTAACACTGGCGACATGTAGCCGAACCGAGCCTGTCACGGACCGTTGACAGGCTCGTCGGCATGTAGGTGTTAATGCGACTCGAGTGCGGAACGAGAGCTATGTACGAGGAACAGCAACAACCGGCCATCAGCCCCCAGGCCGCCGTCGAACACGGACCCCTCGCGGGTTTCACCGTGGGCGTGACGGCCGCGCGCCGGGCCGAGGAGCTCGGCGTGCTGCTCCAGCGGCGCGGGGCGGCGGTGCTGCACGCGCCCGCCCTGCGGATCGTGCCGCTCGCGGACGACGGCGAGCTGCTGGCCGCCACCAAGGACCTCATCGACCAGGCGCCGGACGTCGTGGTCGCCACCACAGCCATCGGCTTCCGCGGCTGGGTCGAGGCCGCCGACGGCTGGGGGCTCGGCGAACAGCTGCTCGCCCGGCTCGACGGCGTCGAGCTCCTCGCCCGCGGCCCCAAGGTCAAGGGCGCGGTGCGGGCCGCCGGGCTGACGGAGGAGTGGTCGCCGTCCAGCGAGTCCATGGCCGAGGTGCTCGACCGGCTCCTGGAGGAGGGCGTCGACGGACGCCGGGTCGCCGTCCAGCTGCACGGCGAGCCGCTGCCGGGGTTCGTGGAGTCGCTCAGGGCCGCCGGCGCGGAGGTCGTGGGCGTGCCCGTCTACCGGTGGATGCCGCCGGAGGACATCGCGCCGCTCGACCGGCTCCTCGACGCCGCCGTCACCCGCGGACTGGACGCGATCACCTTCACCAGCGCGCCTGCCGCCGCCTCGCTGCTGTCGCGGGCGGAGGAGCGCGGGCTGCTGTCCGAGCTGCTCACCGCCCTGCACCACGACGTCCTGCCCGCCTGCGTCGGCCCGGTCACCGCGCTGCCGCTCCAGGCGCGGGGCGTGGACACCGTCCAGCCGGAGCGGTTCCGGCTCGGGCCGCTCGTGCAGTTGCTGTGCAGGGAGCTGCCGGGGCGGGCCCGGGCGCTGCCGGTGGCCGGGCACCGGGTGGAGATCCGTGGGCATGCGGTGCTGGTGGACGGGTGTCTGAAGCCGGTGCCGCCGGCCGGGATGTCGCTGCTGCGGGCGCTGTCGCGGCGGCCGGGGTGGGTGGTGCCGCGGGCCGATCTGCTGCGGGCGTTGCCGGGCGCCGGGCGGGACGAGCATGCCGTCGAGACGGCGATGGCCCGGTTGCGGACGGCTCTCGGGGCGCCGAAGTTGATCCAGACCGTGGTGAAGCGGGGGTATCGGCTGGCGTTGGATCCGGCGGCCGACGCGAAGTACTCCGTCGGTTAGGCGGTTCTTGCCTCGCCGCCGATCGCCGTTCCGCCCCTGGGGGCTCCGCCCCCAGACCCCCGGTTCGGCCGGCCTGAACGGCCTCGCCCTCAAGCTCCCCCGGAGGGGGACCCCCGGACAGGCTATGAATCACCAACCTGCGCTGGCACTGTGAGGGGAACTGTTCTCCCCGGACGACGCCCGAGGTGGTGGCGGATGGAGTTCCAAGAGCTGCGGTTCGATGCCGGACGGCCCTGTCTCGATCTGTTGGCGACCAGTCATCCGCAGGAACACCTGGACTCCGTCGCGCCGTTGTGCGCCTGGATCCGGGGGGCCGGGCTCGTGCCGCCGCACACGTCGCTCGGGCATGTCGACGGGGCGTGGCCGGTGGCGTTCCGGGAACTTCGGCGGCATGTCGGACAGTTGGTGCAGGGGTGGGTCGTGCACCACGCCGTCGGGCCGTACGACCTCGCCCTGGCCCGGGTCAACGACCTCGCTCGGGTCGCGCCCCCGACCCCTCGTGCCGTGCGTGGCGAAGACGGCGTGCTCGTGCGGGCGTTGGACCGGCCGCCCGGGTGCGCCGCCTTGCTCGCGGCCGTCGCTCGGGACACCGTGGAGCTGCTGACCGATCCTGTCGCCCGGGCGGACCTGAGGCAGTGCGCGGGGGACAACTGCCCCATCGTGTACCTCGACACTTCCCGGGGACGTCGTCGGCGCTGGTGTTCCAGTGAGGTCTGCGGGAACCGGGAAAGGGTGGCTCGGCACCGGCGGCGGGCGGCGCTCGCCCGCACCTGAGGGGGCGTTATGTCCCTTCTGTGGAGCGGGCGTCGAAGTGATTTCGATTACACGTCGTTTACTCGTGTCGACCGTCGGGCAGTCGGCCCGATCTTGTCGCTGTGGTGGAAATGTAAAGAAAACGAGGGGGGAATGTGCCCCCATGTCCCCCTCGTCATGACACCCGGAAGAAAATTGTCCCCACGGTTTGAACACTCAACACCCCGTCTCCGTACCCGTCGTCGAGCGACCGACTGGGGGAACCCCCGGACACCGGAGGTGGGCGTGCGCAAGGATGCGGCCGTGGCCAATGAACGTGGATCGAGGGCCCGACATCGCATGTCCCAGCCCTCGGAACCTGACGAGGAGCTGATGCGTGCTCTGTATCGGGAGCATGCCGGACCCCTGCTTGCGTATGTCCTGCGCCTGGTTGCCGGAGATCGGCAGCGTGCCGAGGACGTAGTGCAGGAGACACTCATCCGTGCCTGGAAGAACGCCGGTCAGCTCAATCGAGCGACCGGATCAGTACGCCCCTGGCTGGTGACGGTCGCACGCCGCATCGTCATCGACGGCCACCGCAGCCGGCAGGCCCGGCCGCAGGAGGTCGACCCGTCGCCGCTGGAGGTCATTCCTGCGGAGGACGAGATCGACAAGGCGCTGTGGCTGATGACGCTGTCCGATGCGCTCGACGACCTGACACCGGCCCACCGGGAGGTGCTCGTCGAGACGTACTTCAAGGGGCGTACCGTCAACGAGGCGGCCGAGACGCTGGGCATACCCAGCGGCACCGTGCGCTCACGGGTGTTCTATGCCCTGCGGTCGATGAAGCTGGCTCTTGAGGAGCGGGGGGTGACGGCGTGATGAGCGGTTACGGGGGATTCGGATCAGGTGGTTCGGGTATGTCTGGCCCCATGCAGGGATCAGTGGGATCTCCGAGCCCGAGCGAGCACGAGACCGTCGGCGCCTACGCCCTCGGCATCCTCGACGACGCCGAGGCGACCGCCTTCGAGATGCACCTCGCCGGCTGCGAGTGGTGCGCCCAGCAGCTCGACGAGCTCGCCGGCATGGAGCCCATGCTGGCCGCCCTCGCGGACCTGCCGGGCACCGGCACGCCCGCGATCGGCGAGTCCCTGTCCGCCCGTCCCAGCCCGCGCCTCGCGGAACGGCTGGTCGACGAGGTGTCCGACCGCCGCGCGCAGAAACGTCGCCGCTCCTTCTTCCTGGTCGCGGCCGCGGCCGCGCTGATCATCGGCGGCCCGCTCACCGTGCTGGCCGCGACCGGCGGCGACAACGGCACCAAGGGCACCGAGGCGAGCGCCACCAAGTCGGCCAACTCCGCCAAGGACACCTTCGCGACCCTCACCGACCGCGTCTCCGCGACCGACCCCGCCTCCAAGGTCACCGCGACCGTCGCCATGGGCGAGAAGGCGTGGGGCACGGAGATCGGCGTCGAACTGAAGAACGTGACCGGTCCGGAGAAGTGCTCGCTCATCGCCGTCGGCAAGAACGGCGAGCGCGAGACGGTCTCCTCCTGGGCCGTTCCGGAGTGGGGCTACGGCATCGCCGATGCCAAGACCGAGCAGGCCAAGAACCCGCTCTACGTCGTCGGCGGCGCCGCCTTCAGCACCAACGAGATCGATCATTTCGAGGTCATGACCTTCGACGGCAAGAAGCTCGTCCAGATCGACGCGTAGCGTACGTAGCTTTGCCGGGTCCCCTTCGCGTACGGTTGACGGCTGCCCAGCACGTCAGAAGGGGGCCCGGTGGCCGTACAGGCTCAGCAGGAAACCGCGGTCGGCGCCGCGTCCGACTCGGTCCGAGAGCGCGAGATCAGCGTCGAACAGGAACACCTCGACCGGGTGTACCGGCGTCTCGAGGAGAAGATCCACGAGGCTGAGTTCCTCATGACCGACGCGGCCAAGCGCGGCCAGGTCGGCACGCCCGGCGCGCTCGCCGAGCGGGACGCGCAGGTCTTCCGCGCGGGAGTCCACCTCAACCGGCTCAACAACGAGTTCGAGGACTTCCTGTTCGGACGGATCGACCTCCTCCTCGGGAAGGACGGCAAGAAGGGCCCGGACGGCGCCTACACCGCCGTCGAGCCCGCCGAGGGGACCGTCAGGCCCGACAACACGGCCGACATCGCCGAAACACTCCACATCGGCCGGATCGGCGTCCTCGACTCCGAGTACGCCCCGCTCGTCATCGACTGGCGGGCGCCCGCCGCCGCGCCCTTCTACCGCTCCACCCCGGTCGACCCGGGGCGCGTGGTGCGCCGTCGGGTGATCCGCTCCAAGGGGCGTCGCGTCCTCGGCGTCGAGGACGACCTCATGCGCCCCGAGCTGACGGCCCTCCTGGACGGCGAGGAACTGGCCGTCATCGGCGACGGCGCCCTCATGGCCGCCCTCGGTCAGGCCCGCAGCCACACCATGCGCGACATCGTCGCCTCCATCCAGGCCGAGCAGGACCTGGTCATCCGGGCCCCCGCCGCCTCCGTCACGTACGTCGAGGGCGGCCCGGGCACCGGGAAGACGGCCGTCGCGCTGCACCGGGCCGCCTACCTGCTCTACCAGGACCGGCGCCGGTACGCGGGCGGCATCCTGATCGTCTCGCCCACGCCTTTGCTGGTCGCCTACACCGAGGGCGTGCTGCCCTCCCTCGGCGAGGAGGGCCAGGTCGCCATCCGCGCCATCGGCTCCCTCGTCGACGGCGCCGAGGCCACCCTGTACGACTCCCCGGCGGTGGCCCGGGCCAAGGGCTCGTACCGGATGCTGAAGGTGCTCCGGAAGGCCGCGCGCGGCGCGCTGGAGGCCGGCGGCAGCGGCAGCGGTCATGGCCGGGGCGGCGGCTCCGGTCAGCTGTCCTTCGGTGAGACCGACGAGGCCGAGGAGCTCGACGAGCCCCTCGCCCCCGTCGGCACGCCCACCCGTCTGCGGGTCGTCGCCTTCGGCCGCCGGCTGGAGCTGGAGGCCGCCCAACTGGACCGCGTCCGGCAGATCGCCCTCAGCGGCACCGCCCCCGTCAACCTGCTGCGCCCGCGCGCCCGCAAGCTCCTCCTGGACGCCCTGTGGGAGCGCTCCGGCGCGGCGGGCCGGCACTCCGACCCCGAGCTGGCCGCCGAGCTGCGCTCGTCCTTCGACGAGGACGTGACCACCGAGGACGCGTTCATCGCCTTCCTCGACGCCTGGTGGCCCGAGCTGACCCCGCAGGCCGTCCTCACCGCCATGGCCGACGAGCGGCGGCTCGGCCGCTGGGCCCGGCGGATCCTCAACCCCGGCGAGGTCCGCAGGGTCGCCCGCTCCCTCAAGCGGGACGGCCGCTCCGTGCACGACATCGCCATGCTCGACGAGCTCCAGGCGATCCTCGGCGCCCCGGCCCGCCCGAAGAAGCGGCGCGAGCTGGACCCGCTGGACCAGCTCACCGGCCTGGAGGAGCTGATGCCGGTGCGCGAGGAGTCGCAGCGCGAGCGCGCCGAGCGGCTCGCCCAGGAGCGCGTCGAGTACGCCCACGTCATCGTCGACGAGGCCCAGGACGTCACGCCGATGCAGTGGCGCATGCTCGGCCGCCGAGGCCGGCACGCCACCTGGACGGTCGTCGGCGATCCGGCCCAGTCCTCCTGGTCCGACCCCGACGAGGCCGCCGAGGCCCGTGACGAGGCCCTCGGCAGCCGCCCGCGCCGTCGCTTCCAGCTGACCGTGAACTACCGCAACCCGGCCGAGATCGCCGAACTGGCCGCCAAGGTGCTGGCGCTGGCCATGCCCGGCGCCGAGTCCCCCTCGGCGGTCCGCTCCACGGGCGTCGTGCCCCGCTTCACCGCCTTGCACGGCACCCTGGGCGCGACCGTCCGCGCGGAGGCCGAGCGGCTGCTGCAGCGGGTCGACGGCACCGTCGGCGTCGTCGTCGCCATGAACCGCCGCGAGGAGGCCCGACGGTGGCTCACCGGCCTCGGCGACCGCGTGGTGGCCCTCGGCAGCCTGGAGGCCAAGGGCCTGGAGTACGACGCGACGGTCGTCGTCTCCCCGGCGGAGATCGCGGACGAGTCCCCGGCCGGGCTGCGCGTGCTGTACGTCGCCCTGACCCGGGCCACCCAGCAGCTGACGGTGGTCTCGGCGGACCGTGACGACCCGGACGCGAACGGAGTGCCCGACCTCCTCAGAGACTGACCCGGGGCCGAGTCGGGGACTGATTCCTGTGAACTCCCCGGACGGGAATGGTGTTCGGGCATCCGTTTGTTAGCCTGGTCGTGACACCGGCTCGATCCAAGCCCCCGGGCCCAACCTTCGTCGCTACGAGCGACCACTTGCCGCGAGGCGAGCATGGCGGGTCGGTGTCACCTACGTGGAAGAGGCCCACATCACATCAGTGACGTGGGCCTCTTTCGTTGCCCGGCCGGCTCTCGTATGGTGGAAATTGTTTTCCGAAGTTGCACTGGATCCCCGTCCCGTGAACAAAACGTCCGCAATGCCAGGGCGGCTACCGCGTACTCGGGGGTAGGTGCGACGATCGGACGGCAATCCCGCCACCCAGCAGTGCAGAGGAAGTCGGCCATGGCAACGGCGCCCAGCGTCTCCTACTCGATCACGGTCCGTCTGGAGGTGCCCGCGAGCGGAACGGCGGTCTCCCAGATCACCACGGCCGTGGAGTCCCACGGAGGCTCGGTGACCGGCCTCGACGTCACCGCGTCCGGTCACGAGAAGCTCCGCATCGACGTCACCATCGCCGCCACCTCCACCGCACACGCCGACGAGATCGTCGAGCAGCTGCGCGGCATCGAGGGCGTCACCCTCGGCAAGGTCTCCGACCGTACGTTCCTGATGCACCTCGGCGGCAAGATCGAGATGCAGTCCAAGCATCCCATCCGCAACCGTGACGACCTCTCGATGATCTACACCCCGGGTGTGGCCCGGGTCTGCATGGCGATCGCCGAGAACCCCGAGGACGCCCGCCGCCTCACCATCAAGCGCAACTCCGTTGCGGTCGTGACGGACGGCTCGGCCGTGCTGGGCCTCGGCAACATCGGCCCGAAGGCCGCGCTGCCGGTCATGGAGGGCAAGGCGGCCCTCTTCAAGCGGTTCGCCGGCATCGACGCCTGGCCGCTCTGCCTGGACACCCAGGACACCGACGCGATCGTCGAGATCGTCAAGGCCATCGCCCCCGGCTTCGCGGGCATCAACCTCGAGGACATCTCCGCCCCCCGCTGCTTCGAGATCGAGGCCCGGCTGCGCGAGGCCCTCGACATCCCGGTCTTCCACGACGACCAGCACGGCACCGCGATCGTCGTCCTCGCCTCCCTCACGAACGCCCTGCGTGTCGTGGGCAAGGGCATAGGGGACGTACGGGTCGTCATGTCCGGCGCCGGCGCCGCCGGCACGGCCATCCTCAAGCTGCTGCTGGCGGCCGGCGTGAAGAACGCGGTCGTCGCCGACATCCACGGCGTCGTCCACGCGGACCGCTCCGACCTCGTCGACGCGGCCCAGGACTCGGCGCTGCGCTGGATCGCCGACAACACCAACCCCGAGGGCCTCACCGGCACCCTGAAGGAGGCCGTGCGCGGCGCCGACGTCTTCATCGGCGTCTCCGCCCCGAACGTCCTCGACGGCGCCGACGTGGCCGCGATGGCCGAGGACGCGATCGTGTTCGCGCTTGCGAACCCGGACCCCGAGGTGGACCCGACGGTCGCCCGTCAGACGGCCGCTGTCGTGGCCACCGGCCGCTCCGACTTCCCCAACCAGATCAACAACGTGCTGGTCTTCCCGGGTGTCTTCCGCGGCCTGCTGGACGCGCAGTCCCGCACGGTCAACACCGAGATGATGCTCGCGGCCGCGAAGGCCCTCGCGGAGGTCGTGAGCGACGACGAGCTCAACGCGAACTACATCATCCCGAGCGTCTTCAACGACAAGGTCGCGGGAGCGGTGGCGGGCGCGGTGCGGGACGCCGCGAAGGCGGCGGGCGCGTCGGCCTCGTAGGCTCTGCCCACGGAGTGTGCGGGGGCTGTGAGGATCACCACGCAAGCCCCCGCGACGGCGCGTCGCATAACCTCGTGCCGCCGGCGGCCCCTTAGGGTTGCGCCCGAACCAGGACCCGCCCGGCGGTCCTGGGCCCTACGTGTGACACACATGGGTTGTCTCACGCCTCCGTGCGGGTGCCGGATTGGCTTTCCCGCCGCAGGTAGGGGCAGGATGCGTCTCTGGGCGCGAGCACAACGACTTCGCTGTGCCCCACATGCGGCTCCGCCGCGTGGCACGCCTCAACGGCAAGAAGAACACGGGAGTAACAACATGAACCGCAGTGAGCTGGTGGCCGCGCTGGCCGACCGCGCCGAGGTGACCCGCAAGGACGCCGACGCAGTGCTGGCCGCGTTCGCCGAGGTCGTCGGCGACATCGTCTCCAAGGGCGACGAGAAGGTCACCATCCCCGGCTTCCTGACCTTCGAGCGCACCCACCGTGCCGCTCGCACCGCGCGCAACCCGCAGACCGGCGACCCGATCCAGATCCCGGCCGGCTACAGCGTGAAGGTCTCCGCGGGCTCGAAGCTCAAGGAAGCGGCCAAGGGCAAGTAAGCGCTCCGCTGAGAGCGCCGTGGTCAACCACGAGGGGGCGGCACCCGGGACTCCGGGTGCCGCCCCCTCGTCGTTGCGGTCAGGAAGGGCCTCGAACGCCGGCCGGGCCGGTCGTCACCGTCCCTAGCCGAGTGCCTTGCCCGGCAGTTCGACCTTCGCGCCCAGTTCCACGAGCTTCTCCATGAAGTTCTCGTAGCCGCGGTTGATGAGGTCGATGCCGTGGACGCGGGAGGTGCCCTGGGCCGCGAGGGCGGCGATCAGGTACGAGAAGCCGCCTCGGAGGTCGGGGATGACCAGGTCGGCGCCCTGGAGCTTCGTGGGGCCCGACACGACCGCGGAGTGCAGGAAGTTGCGCTGCCCGAAGCGGCAGTCGGAGCCGCCGAGGCACTCGCGGTAGAGCTGGATGTGCGCGCCCATCTGGTTGAGCGCCGAGGTGAAGCCCAGCCTGGACTCGTAGACCGTCTCGTGGACGATCGACAGCCCCGTGGCCTGCGTGAGCGCGACCACCAGCGGCTGCTGCCAGTCGGTCTGGAAACCGGGGTGCACGTCCGTTTCGAGGGCGATGGACTTCAGCTGGCCGCCGGGGTGCCAGAAGCGGATGCCCTCGTCGTCGATCTCGAACGCGCCGCCCACCTTGCGGTAGGTGTTCAGGAACGTCATCATCGAGCGCTGCTGGGCGCCGCGGACGTAGATGTCGCCTTCCGTCGCCAGCGCCGCGCTCGCCCAGGAGGCGGCCTCCAGCCGGTCCGACAGGGCCGCGTGGTTGTAACCGCCGAGCTTGTCCACACCGGTGACGCGGATCGTGCGGTCGGTGTCCATCGCGATGATGGCGCCCATCTTCTGGAGCACGCAGATGAGATCCTCGATCTCCGGCTCCACGGCCGCGTTCGAGAGCTCGGTGACGCCCTCCGCCAGCACCGCCGTCAGCAGCACCTGCTCGGTCGCGCCGACGGACGGGTACGGCAGCCGGATCTTCGTGCCGCGCAGCCGCCGCGGCGCCTCCAGGTACTGCCCGTCCGCCCGCTTCTCGATCGTCGCGCCGAACTGCCGCAGCACCTCGAAGTGGAAGTCGATGGGCCGGCCGCCGATGTCGCATCCGCCGAGGCCGGGGATGAAGGCGTGGCCGAGACGGTGCAGCAGCGGACCGCAGAGGAGGATCGGGATCCGGCTCGAGCCCGCGTGGGCGTCGATGTCGGCGACGTTGGCGCTCTCGACGTAGGTCGGGTCGAGCACCAGCTCGCCCGGCTCCTCGCCCGGACGGACCGTCACCCCGTGCAGCTGGAGCAGGCCGCGTACGACCCGCACATCACGGATGTCCGGAACGTTGCGCAGCCGACTCGGCGCACTGCCCAGCAGGGCGGCGACCATGGCCTTGGGCACGAGGTTCTTCGCACCGCGGACACGGATCTCGCCCTCGAGCGGGGTTCCGCCGTGGACAAGCAGTACGTCGTCAGAGCCGTTGACGGTCATGTATCTCGCGTTCCATGGATGGTGGATTGGGCTGGGGCAAGGGCCATTGGGTCGGGCAGGGGCCAGAGGAGACAGAGTAATCGCCGTCGACCCCTCTCCCGTAAGCCCAAGGACCGCCCAGCAACGTCATAGCTGTGTCACAACACGAACGGTTTCCCGCCGAGCACATGGGGTCACCGTCGCGGCCCGTTCCGTTCGTGCGCCCGGACGGCATCCGTGCGCTCGACCTGCTCCTCGCCCCCGAGCCCCGATTGCCTCCCCCATTCACGGGAAGATGCGGGATCATGTCTGGCATGACCGAGGTGTCCTCGCTCACAGGGCGGCTGCTCGTGGCAACGCCCGCCCTGGCGGACCCGAACTTCGACCGTGCGGTGGTGCTCCTTCTCGACCACGACGAGAAGGGCTCCCTGGGTGTCGTCCTCAACCGGCCCACCCCGGTGGGCGTGAGCGACATCCTGGAGGGCTGGGCCGACCTCACCGGCGAGCCCGACGTCGTCTTCCAGGGCGGCCCGGTGTCACTCGACTCCGCCCTCGGGGTCGCCGTCATCCCGGGCGGCACGGGCCTCGACGGCGCCCCGCTCGGCTGGCGCCGGGTGCACGGCGCCATCGGCCTCGTCGACCTGGAGGCCCCGCCGGAACTCCTCGCCTCGGCCCTCGGCTCCCTGCGGATCTTCGCCGGGTACGCCGGCTGGGGCCCCGGCCAGCTGGAGGACGAACTGCTGGAGGGCGCCTGGTACGTCGTGGAGTCCGAGCCCGGCGACGTCTCCTCGCCGTCCCCCGAGAGACTCTGGCGCGAGGTGCTGCGCCGCCAGCGCAGCGAGCTGGCGATGGTGGCGACCTATCCGGACGACGCCTCGCTCAACTGATGCGCGGGCGAGGCATGTGTGAGGCGCGTGAGCTTCGCTACCCGCCTTCAGTACCCTTGGCCGTATGAGCACTCTTGAGCCCGAGCGCGGGACTGGTACGGGGACCCTCGTAGAGCCGACGCCGCAGGTGTCGCACGGCGACGGGGACCATGAGCGCTACGCCCACTACGTCCAGAAGGACAAGATCATGGCGAGCGCCCTCGACGGGACGCCCGTCGTGGCGCTGTGCGGCAAGGTCTGGGTGCCCGGCCGCGACCCGAAGAAGTACCCCGTCTGCCCCATGTGCAAGGAGATCTTCGAGTCCATGGCGGGCGGCGGGGACGACAAGGGCAAGGGCGGCGACAAGAAGTAGCCGGCCGGAAGCAGCCGGCCCGCCCGGCTGTCTCCGCTCTCACCTCCGAAGGCCCCCGGGGCGCGTTTTGGCGCGCTTCGGGGGCCTTCGGCGTATTTGTCGTGGGGCTTGCGTTGCACGGGATGCGTCACGTGGTCACAGAGTGGTTGAGACCTCTTGTCGACGTGTTCATGTAGTCCCTAGCCTCCGGGGTGTTGTGCAGAGCAAAACAGCCATTGCGTATGTTGCAACGCTCGGAGGATCGCTCGATGAAGCTCCCCATCAGACTGGCCGTGCTCGCGGCCGCCGCCCTGGTCGCCACCGCATGTGCCCCCCAGACGTCCGACAACTCCTCTTCCGACACCGACGCGAAGACGGGCACCCTGCGTGTCTGGCTCTTCCAGGAGGTCGGCAACAAGCCCAAGGAACAGGTCGTCGACTCGGTCGTCACCGCCTTCGAGGAGGCCCACAAGGGCACCAAGGTCGCCGTCGAGTACATCCCGATCGACACCCGCGCCCAGCGCGTCAAGGCCGCCTTCAACGACCCCAAGTCGGCCCCCGACGTCATGGAGTACGGCAACACCGACACGGCCGGATACGTCCATGACGGCGGACTCCTCGACGTCACGAAGGACTTCGGCGACTGGAGCGAGACCAAGGACACCGACCCCACCGCCAAACAGTCCGTCACCGTCGACGGCAAGCTCTACGGCGCCCCCTTCTACGTCGGCGTCCGCGCCCTCTACTACCGCACGGACGTCTTCGAGGAACTCGGCCTGACGGTCCCGAAGACCATGGCCGAGCTGGCGACGACCGCCCGCAGGATCCGCGCCGCCAAGCCCGACCTGTACGGCCTGGTCGTCGGCGGCGCCTACACCTACGGCGCGATGCCCTTCGTCTGGGCCAACGGCGGCGAGCTCGCCAACGGCAAGGGCGGCTCCTACGCCTCCGCCATCGACAGCGCGGCCGCCCGGAAGGGCATCACCGCGTACACCTCGCTCTTCTCCGACGACAACTGCCCCGCCGCCAAGTGCGCGGGCATGGGCGGCAACGACAGCGTCACCGCGTTCGCGGCCGGCAAGGCGGGCATGGTCATCGGCGGCGACTTCAGCCACACGGCCGTGGAGGCGGGCGCGGTGAAGGGCAAGTACGCCGTCGTGCCGCTGCCGGGTGTGACGGCCGGCTCGATCGCTCCGGCGTTCGCGGGCGGCAACAACATCGGCGTGCTGAAGAGCACGACGCACCGCACGCTCGCCGTCCAGCTGATGGAGGCCCTCGCCTCGAAGAAGACGCAGGCCTCGCTGTTCGACGCGATGGGCTTCCTGCCCACCTTCACGGACGTCCGGGACGCGGCTGCCGCGAAGGAGCCGTTCGTGAAGCCGTTCGTGCAGACGCTGGCCGCCGGCACCAAGTTCGTGCCGGCGTCCCCCGCCTGGTCGCAGATCGATTCCCAGCTGGTCGTGCCGACCATGTTCCAGGAGGTCATCAGCGGCAAGAAGGATGTGGCGGGGGCTTCGACCGAGGCGGCGAAGAAGATGGACACGGCGTTCGGCTCCATCGGGTGACGCCTCATGACTCGGGGCTTGCGGCGCGTGGGCGACTGAGGGTCAGCCGTGGCTGGTCGCGCCCACGCGGCGGTAGCCGCAAATTCAGTACAGCCCCGCGCCCCTTGGCAGGCTCCAGTACTCCTTGGCTCTATCTGGCCCCCGCTCTTGTCGTTCTTGCCGCGCTCCTTGCCTATCCCGTCTACCAGCTCGGGCTGATCTCGCTCTTCCGGTACACCCAGGCACAGGTCAGTGGCGGGCAGCCGACTGTGTTCCGGGGGTTCGGGAACTACGCCGACGTGTTCTCGGACGATCAGTTCTGGCAGGTGCTCCTGTCGACGGTCGTCTTCGCGGCCGCCTGCGTCGTCTCCACCCTCGCCGTCGGCTGCGCGCTCGCCGTGTTGCTCACGCGCGTGCGTGCCGTGCCCCGGCTCGCGCTGATGCTGGCCGCGCTGGGCGCCTGGGCGACGCCGGCGGTCACCGGCTCCACGGTCTGGCTGCTGCTGTTCGACCCCGACTTCGGCCCCGTCAACCGGCTGTTGGGACTCGGCGACCACTCCTGGACCTACGGCCGCTACAGCGCCTTCTTCCTGGTGCTCCTCGAAGTGGTGTGGTGCTCCTTCCCGTTCGTGATGGTCACCGTCTACGCGGGGATCCGCGCCGTGCCGTCGGAGGTGCTGGAGGCCGCCGAGCTGGACGGCGCCTCTCAGTGGCGGATCTGGCGGTCGGTGCTCGCGCCGATGCTCCGGCCGATCCTCGTGGTCGTCACCATCCAGTCGGTCATCTGGGACTTCAAGGTCTTCACCCAGATCTATGTGATGACGAACGGCGGCGGCATCGCCGGGCAGAACCTCGTCCTGAACGTCTACGCCTACCAACAGGCCTTCGCGTCCTCGCAGTACGGCCTCGGCGCGGCGATCGGCGTCGTGATGCTGCTGATCCTGCTCGCCGTCACCCTGGTCTACCTGCGGCTGCTGCGGCGGCAGGGGGAGGAACTGTGAACCTTTCCCGGCGATGGATCTCCGACGCGGTGGCGCTGCTCGTCGCCGTCGTGGTCGCCTTCCCGCTCTACTGGATGGTGCTGAGCGCCTTCAAACCGGCCGGGGAGATCGAGTCCAGCAAGCCCCGGCCATGGACTCTGACGCCCTCTCTGGATTCCTTCCGGCGCGTCTTCGGACAGCAGGAATTCGGTCGCTACTTCCTCAACAGCCTCATCGTCGCGTGTGCGGTGGTGATCGTCTCCGGGCTGATCGCGTTTCTCGCCGCGACCGCCGTGACCCGATTCCGGTTCCGCTTCCGGACCACCTTGCTGATCATGTTCCTGGTGGCCCAGATGGTGCCCGTCGAGGCGCTGACGATCCCCTTGTTCTTCCTCATGCGGGACTTCGGCCAGCTGAACACCCTGGGGTCGCTGATCCTGCCGCACATCGCCTTCTCGCTGCCCTTCGCGATCTGGATGCTGAGGGGGTTCGTGAAAGCGGTTCCGGAGGCGTTGGAGGAGGCCGCGTACCTCGACGGGGCGAGTCGCACACGCTTTCTGTGGCAGATCCTTTTTCCGCTCGTCCTGCCGGGGCTGGTGGCCACCAGCGTGTTTTCCTTCATCTCCGCGTGGAACGACTTCCTCTTCGCCAAGTCCTTCATCATCAGCGACACTTCGCAGTCCACGCTGCCGATGGCCCTGCTGGTCTTCTACAAACCGGACGACCCCGACTGGGGCGGTGTGATGGCCGGCTCCACGGTGATGACGATTCCGGTGCTGGTGTTCTTCGTACTCGTACAGCGACGACTGGTCTCCGGGCTGGGCGGAGCGGTCAAGGACTGAACCGACATGACTGAACTGATTCCGGCGCCCCGATTCATCACCTACGACCGTGCCGGCCGCGTCCGCCTGGACGAGGGGACCCGGCTCGAGGCGGGGCCCGGCACCGAGGGCGTCGCGCGCTGGTTGCGGGCGACGGTCGGCGCGGCGACCGGCTTCCCCCTGCCGGAGCACGGCGACAGCGAGTGGCGTATCGAGCTGGCCATCGACCCCGCACTGCCCCCGGAGGGCTACCGCCTGTCCCTCGAAGGGCGGCACCGCCTGATCCGGGGCGGCAGCGCGGCAGGCGTCTTCTGGGGTGCGCAGACCTTCCGGCAACTGCTCGGCCCCGACGCCTTCCGCCGGGCTCCGCTGCGCCCCGGGCAGGACTGGGACCTCCCGGAGGTCACGATCGAGGACAGCCCCCGCTTCCCCTGGCGCGGGCTCATGCTCGACGTGGCCCGGCACTTCATGCCCAAGGAAGGCGTTCTGCGCTACCTGGATCTGATGGCGGCGCACAAACTCAACGTCTTCCACTTCCATCTGACGGACGATCAGGGCTGGCGGATCGAGATCAGGAGGCACCCCCGGCTGACCGAGGTCGGTTCCTGGCGGGCGCGGACGAAATTCGGCCATCGCGCCTCACCGCTGTGGGACGAGAAGCCGCACGGTGGCTACTACACGCAGGACGACATCCGGGAGATCGTCGCCTACGCCGCCGAGCGGCATATCGCCGTCGTCCCCGAAATCGATCTGCCGGGCCACTCGCAGGCCGCGATCGCCGCGTACCCGGAACTCGGCAACACCGACGTCATCGGCACCTCGGTCCTCTCCGTGTGGGACACCTGGGGGATCAATCCCAACGTACTCGCCCCCACCGACAACACCCTGCGCTTCTACGAGGGGGTCTTCGAGGAACTGCTGGAGCTGTTCCCCTCGGAGTTCATTCACGTCGGGGGTGACGAATGTCCCAAGGACCAGTGGCGGCAGTCGCCGACCGCGCAGGCGCGCATGAGGGAACTCGGCCTCGCGGACGAGGACGAGTTGCAGTCCTGGTTCATCGGCCACTTCGACACGTGGCTCTCCGCGCGCGGGCGCAGGCTCATCGGCTGGGACGAGATCCTGGAGGGCGGCCTCGCGGAGGGCGCGGCCGTGTCGTCCTGGCGTGGTTACGCGGGCGGGATCGCCGCCGCGCGGGCCGGACACGACGTCGTGATGTGCCCCGAGCAGCAGGTCTACCTGGACCACCGGCAGGCGCCCGGCGAGGACGAGCCGGTACCGATCGGTTTCGTGCGCACCCTGGAGGACGTCTATCGGTTCGAGCCCGTTCCCGGGGAGTTGACGGCCGAGGAGGCGCGGCACGTGCTCGGCACGCAGGCCAACCTGTGGACCGAGGTGATGGAGGACCACGCGCGCGTGGACTACCAGGCCTTCCCCCGGCTCGCCGCGTTCGCCGAGGTCGCCTGGAGTTCCCTGCCTGCCTCGCGGGAGCGGGACTTCGCCGACTTCGAACGACGGATGGCGCCCCACTACGGGCGACTTGACGCCCTGGGCGTCGGCTACCGGCCGCCGGCCGGGCCCCGGCCGTGGCAGCGGCGGCCCGGTGTCCTCGGGCGTCCGATCGACGGTCCGCCCCCGAACCGGTGATACCGCGCGTCACGGAAAAACCCTGGCAGGGTCACCGAAGAGTGGCAATTCATGCGTATCGGTGATGCCGTACGAAAACGGACCATCTCCGCAATGAGGTGGGCGAATGCCTCCTAGCGGACCCCCGCGTTCGGGTGTTGCGAAGATGTGCCAGAGTTGCCACGTCCGCCCTGTCAGCACGTACCGTACGGCAACACAGGTGGGACCAGGTGGGGCAGCGGGAAGGGGCAGCCGGTTTTGAGCACGCACGCACCGCAGGCGGCGCAGGCCGTCACGCTGCCCACGTCACTGGACGAGGCCGTGGCGGCGCTCGCGGCCATGCCCGCGGCCGTGCCGGTGGCCGGCGGCACCGATCTGATGGCCGCCGTCAACTCCGGGCAGCTCAGGCCCGCCGGCCTGGTCGGCCTCGGCCGGATCAGCGAGATCCGCGGCTGGCAGTACCAGGACGGCCACGCGCTGCTCGGCGCCGGACTCACCCACGCGCGCATGGGCCGCCCCGACTTCGCCGCGCTGATCCCGGCGCTCGCCGCCGCCGCGCGCGCCGCGGGCCCGCCGCAGATCCGCAACGCGGGCACCCTGGGCGGCAACATCGCCTCCGCCGCGCCCACGGGCGACGCGCTGCCCGTGCTGGCCGCGCTGGAGGCGACCCTGATCATCGCGGGCCAGAGCGGAGCCCGCCGGGAGATCCCGGTGTCGCACCTGCTGGCCGGCATGGAGATGCTGCGCGGCGGCGAGCTCATCGGGTACGTGCGCGTGCCGCTGCTGCACGCCCCGCAGGTCTTCCTGAAGGCCACCGGCCGCACCGGCCCGGGCCGTGCGGTGGCCTCCGTGGCGCTGGTCCTCGACCCCGCCCGGCGTGGCGTCAGGTGCGCCGTCGGAGCCATAGCGCCGATGCCGCTGCGGCCCCTGGAGGCCGAGCAGTGGGTCGCCCGGCTGATCGACTGGGACAACAACCGCACGATCGTCCCGGAGGCGCTGACCGCCTTCGGGGAGTACGTCGCAGCCGCCTGCATCCCCGACCCGGTGCCGGGCGTGGACGGCTCCGTACCGGAACTTCCGCCTGCCGTACTGCACCTGCGGCGCACCGTCGCCGCGCTGGCCCGACGAGCACTGGGGAGGGCGCTGTCGTGACCGACGACCAGCACGCACCCGGACACGGACAGGACCCCGGGCGGGAGCGCGACGCTCCGCAGGGCGGCGGCCGCTGGGACCCGCTGCCCCAGGGGGACTACGACGACGGCGCGACCGCCTTCGTGAAGCTCCCCGAAGGCGGCATCGACGCCCTGCTGGCCGCCCGCGGCGCCGACCCGCTCGCCGCGCCGGGTCACGGGTACGTGCCGCCGCAGATAGCGGTCGCGCCCCCGACGGACGACGCCTGGGCGGCCCCGCCCGGCGGCGCCGACTGGCCCGCCCCGCAGGGCACCCCGCAGACGGTGGGCGACGACCGGTTCTCGTACCGCCCGGGCTCGACCGGTCAGTGGTCCTTCGACGACGCCTCGGCGGCCCAGGGCGCACCGCAGTCCGCCCCGGGCCACGACGTGACCGGCCAGTGGTCGATCCCCGTCGCGGGCGGCGACCTTCCGGACGAATCGGGCGAGTTCACCACATCGGCCCTGGTCGAACAGTGGGGCGGCACGCCCCCGGCCACCCTGCCCGGCGGCGCGCCCGCGCCCTGGGCGACGGGCACGACCGACACGACCGGCACCGCGAACCAGGCGTGGGGCCGGCCCACGGACCAGGCCGACCCGGCCGCGCCGCCGACGACGGACACGCCCCCGTACGGACTCGCGCCGCAGCACACGCCCGCGCACGGGACGGGTTACGCGCCCGAGCACGACACGCCGGCCGCGGACCACGACCGCCACCACCCCGCGCCCGACTACACCGGGCACACCGAGGACCACGCCCACCCCGCCGGCACGTTCGCCCCGGAGATCTCCGCAGAGGCCTACACGGTGTCCCCGAACGACCCCGTGGAGGCCGCTCGGCGGGCCGCTGAGGCCGAGGGGGCGACCGAGGCCCCCGGGGGCCCGGAACACGCCCACGAGGCCGCCCACGGCCCCGCTGAGCCGTCTGCCGAACCCGCGGCCGCGCACGGAGACCCCCGCGAGGACCACGGCGACCCGGCGGACGCGCACGACGCGCCCGCCGCCGACGAACTCGCCGAAGGCGAGACGCCGTCCGAGGCGGACACGGAGGCGGACGAGACCACCGAGGCCGCCGACGCGCCCGAAGACACGCCGTCGCCGTTCCACGACGAACACCCCCTCGCCGGCTACGTGCTGCGCGTCAACGGCTCCGACCGCCCCGTCACCGACGCCTGGATCGGCGAGTCGCTGCTCTACGTCCTGCGCGAGCGCCTCGGCCTCGCCGGCGCAAAGGACGGCTGTTCGCAGGGCGAGTGCGGGGCCTGCAACGTCCAGGTCGACGGACGGCTCGTCGCCTCCTGCCTGGTGCCCGCCGTCACCACCGCCGGCAGCGAGATCCGCACCGTCGAGGGCCTGGCCGTCGACGGGCAGCCCTCGGACGTGCAGCGGGCGCTCGCCAAGTGCGGGGCCGTGCAGTGCGGGTTCTGCGTGCCCGGCATGGCGATGACCGTGCACGACCTGCTCGAGGGCAACCCGGCGCCGACCGAGCTGGAGACCCGCCAGGCCCTCTGCGGCAACCTGTGCCGCTGCTCCGGCTACCGGGGCGTCCTGCGGGCCGTCAAGGACGTCGTCGCCGAACGCGAGGCGCACGCCGAGGCCGAGTCCAACGGCGACGAGGCCCGCATTCCCCACCAGGCCGGCCCGGGCGCGGGCGGCGTCCACGCGTCGGCGTTCGAGAACCCGGCACAGCCCCACCCGAACGACCCGGCGTACGGCCAGGGCCAGGGCCAGGACGGAGGCCAGGCGTGAGCAACGAAGCAGCCACCGCGACGACCCCCGCGGAGGCGGCCCCGGCCTCCGAGCCGATCCCGCACGGCCTCGGCGCGTCCCTCCAGCCCGCCGACGCGCGGGCCAAGACGGAGGGCACCTTCCCGTACGCGGCCGACCTGTGGGCCGAGGGCCTGCTCTGGGCGGCCGTGCTGCGCTCACCGCACCCGCACGCGCGCATTGTGTCCATCGACACGTCCCACGCGCGTGAGATGCCCGGCGTACGGGCCGTCGTCACCCACGAGGACGTCCCCGGGCGCGCCCTGCACGGGCGCGGCAAGGCCGACCGGCCGGTGTTCGCCTCCGACGTCGTCCGCCACCACGGCGAGCCCATCGCCGCCGTCGCCGCCGACCACCCGGACACCGCGCGGATGGCCGCCGCGGCCGTCATCGTCGAGTACGAGGCACTCGACCCGGTGATCGACCCCGAGCAGGCCTTCGAGGCGGAGCCCCTGCACCCCGACGGCAACCTGATCCGGCACATCCCGCTGCACCACGGCGACCCGGCCGCGGCCGGCGAGATCGTCGTCGAGGGCCAGTACCGCATCGGCCGCGCCGACCCCGCCCCGATCGGCGCCGAGGCCGGCCTCGCCGTGCCCCGTCCCGACGGCGGCGTGGAGCTCTACCTGGCCTCCACCGACCCGCACACCGACCGGGACACGGCCGCCGCCTGCTACGGCCTCGAACCCGAACGGGTGAAGATCGTCGTCACCGGGGTGCCCGGCGCGACGGCCGACCGCGAGGACCAGGGCTTCCAGCTCCCGCTCGGCCTGCTCGCCCTGAAGACCGGCTGCCCGGTGAAACTGACGGCCACGCGCGAGGAGTCGTTCCTCGGCCACGCCCACCGGCACCCCACCCTGCTGCGCTACCGCCACCACGCGGACGCCGAGGGCCGGCTGGTGAAGGTCGAGGCGCAGATCCTGCTGGACGCGGGCGCCTACGCCGACACCTCCGCCGAGGCCCTGGCCGCCGCCGTCTCCTTCGCCTGCGGCCCCTATGTCGTGCCGAACGCCTTCATCGAAGGCTGGGCGGTCCGTACGAACAACCCGCCGTCGGGCCATGTGCGCGGCGAGGGTGCGATGCAGGTGTGCGCCGCCTACGAGGCGCAGATGGACAAGCTGGCGAAGAAGCTCGGCGTCGACCCGGCGGAGCTGCGGCTGCGCAACGTCATGGCCACCGGCGACGTCCTGCCGACCGGCCAGACCGTGACCTGCCCGGCCCCCGTCGCCGAACTCCTCCAGGCCGTCCAGGAGTTCCCGCTGCCCGCCCTCCCCAAGGACACGCCCGAGGGGGACTGGCTGCTGCCCGGCGGCCCCGAGGGCGCGGGCGAACCGGGCGCGGTGCGCCGGGGCGTGGGCTACGGCCTCGGCATGGTGCACATGCTGGGCGCGGAGGGCGCGGACGAGGTCTCCACGGCGACCGTCAAGGTCCAGGACGGCATCGCCACGGTCCTGTGCGCGGCGGTCGAGACGGGCCAGGGCTTCACGACGCTGGCCCGCCAGATCGTCCAGGAGACGCTCGGCGTCGACGAGGTGCACGTGGCGCCCGTGGACACCGACCAGCCCCCCGCGGGCCCCGGCTGCCGGGGCCGCCACACGTGGGTCTCGGGCGGCGCGGTGGAACGGGCGGCGAAGATGGTCCGCACCCAGCTCCTCCAGCCCCTGGCGCACAAGTTCGGCATGTCCACGGAGCTGCTCCAGATCACCGACGGCAAGATCACCTCCTACGACGGCGTCCTGTCGACGACCGTCACGGAGGAGATGCACGGCAAGGAGCTGTGGGCGACGGCACAGTGCCGCCCGCACCCGACCGAGCCGCTGGACGCGGCCGGCCAGGGCGACGCCTTCGTCGGCCTGGCGTTCTGCGCGATCCGCGCGGTCGTCGACGTCGACATCGAGCTCGGGTCGGTGCGGGTCGTCGAACTGGCGGTCGCCCAGGACGTCGGCCGGATCCTCAACCCGGCGCAGCTCGCCGCCCGCATCGAGGCGGGCGTGACGCAGGGCGTCGGCATCGCCCTCACCGAGAACCTCCGCACCCCCAGAGGCCTGATCCGCCACCCCGACCTCACCGGCTACGCGCTGCCGACGGCCCTGGACGCCCCGGACATCCAGATCGTCAAACTGGTCGAGGAGCGGGATGTGGTCGCTCCGTTCGGGGCGAAGGCCGCGAGCGCGGTCCCGGTGGTGACCTCGCCGGCGGCGATCGCCTCCGCCGTACGGGCCGCGACCGGCCGTCCGGTGAACCGGCTGCCGATAAGGCCCCAGGCCGCGGTGGTGACGGACCGGTGAGCGAGCGGGATCCGGCTTCGGCTTCGGCTTCGGCTCCGGCGGCGTCGGATCCGGCCGCCCGGCAGTACGAACCCCCGCCGAGCGTGGGCAAGTTGCTGGGCTGGATCCTGCTGTTCGTGGTGGCCGCGGTGGTCGTGGTGCTGGGCGGCGTGTACCTCACCTGAGTCGCCGCCCGGGTCGCCGCCCGAGCCACCGAGGGAACGCACGAGGGCGTTTCGACGTCTGTCAGTGCGTGGGACCGGCGTCGGCGTCCGGTGTCGGGTGTTGTCGCTGGTCGGGGCCGTTGTCAGTGGTGCCGCGTAGGCTGCGGAGCAGTGGGACGGCGCACGCAACTTTCCGCACGGGGGACCCGATGAGCACCACCAGGACCACCACCGCCAAACCGACGATCACCTTCACCGAGGACGAGCTGAACCCGTACATCACGCACGCGCCGACGCGCCGCTGGCTGACCGGCCCCGGCCTGCCGGCCCTGCCGGGCGACGGCGCCCTGATGACGTTCGAGGCGCTGCGCACGGACGGTCTGCGCACGGTCGCGGACTCCACGGGCGACCCCGAGGGCCTCCTGGCGGCGGAGCTGCGCGACCGGCTGGTCATAGGCGGAATCCTGGGCGCCGACGGCCGGGAGACCGAGTCGGTCCTGCTCGACGGGATGACGGGCGAGATCTCGACGACGTACTTCCTGCACGACCGCCCCGGCCTGATGGACACCCGCCCCCTCGCACCCTCCCTGGAGAAGCTGGTGCGCTACGCGACCGCGGTGGACGAACTTGCGGCCCTGCGCGGCCAGTTCGCCTCCTACGCGGGCCGCCTCGGACCGAAGGCGGTGGCGGAGGCGACCCGGCAGCTGCTCGCGGTGTTCGAGGAGGCCGCGGACGGCGCCGAGGCCGCGGCGGCCACGGCGGGGGACCGGGAGGGCGACTCGGGGCTCTTCTGGAAGCTGGCCGCGGTGATCCGCCCGCTGGCCCTGGTGGCCGGCCCGGGCACGACGTCCGGCCTGGCGCTGGACCTCCCGGTCCGGCTGCTGGACGAGGAGTTCGGCTCCGGCGAGATCGTCCGCTTCGAGGACGTCGACTTCCCGAACGTGCTCACGCACGCCCCGACCCGCCGCTTCCTGCGCGAGACGGGCCTGCCGGAGGAGGTCGTCTGGTTCTCGCTGGAGACCGACATGCCGCTGCAGACCCTCGCCGAGTACTGCGCGGACGACCGCGGCGGCGTCCTCACCGAGGAGCGGCTCCCGGCGAACGCCGACCGCCTGATCCGCCTCGGCCACCTCCTGGAGGACACCAGCCTGGTCGTGGACGGCGCGACGGGCGCGGTGCTGAGCTGGAGCGAGCCGGACCTCGGTCTGCGTCCGCTCAACGCCGACATCTCCACCCTGGCGTTCACCCTCTGGCTGATACAGCGCGAGCGGGCGCTGGACGCGGTCCACGAGCTGACCGAGGCCTACGACCAGCTCGCCGAGACGATGTCGCGCACCCTGGCCGCCGTCGACCCGGTCGCCTGCGACCCGACCCCGAACAACCCCGCGGACGACGGCTGGCGTTACTGGCCGGGGATGTTCGAGGACGAGCAGGGCGGCGGGCTGTCCGCCTAGGGGGCTTCTGATGGATCTCCGCGGCGTCGCGGCGTTCGGCACGCACTCTCGCCGCACCGGGCGAAAGCCCTAGTAGCTCCGCTACGAGGA